>DATKCB010000424.1:0-21492 GCA_035513495.1 Planctomycetaceae bacterium
TCTCCGGGTGCCGAAGCCGCCAGTTCGATCACTGCGAATTCGTGCTCGGGTTTCATCTGAAGCAGACTGAGCGGCACGCCGATCTGATTGTTAAAGTTGAATGGACTCTGAATACCGGAATACTTGTGAGCGAGCAGCCCGTGCAGCATGTGACGGGCGGTCGTTTTTCCTACGCTGCCGGTTACGCCAATGACGATGCCCGGTTGCTGATCCCGATGCCAGCGGGCAAAGCGTCCGAGCGCGGCAATCGTTTCTTCAACGATGATTTGAGGTGTTTTGAGATCGTCAAAGACTCGACTGACAACTGCGGCGACGGCTCCTTTGCGTTCGGCTTCCGCCAGATAGTTGTGACCGTCGTGATGCGTGCCTTCGATCGCCCAGAACAATTCGCCCGCTTCGATCGTTCTCGAATCGATGCTGACGGCACCGAAGCGCTTCCCGGCAAGATCTCCGCTGGCGCGTGCTTGCAGGATGTCGGTCAGATTCGTCAGGAGGAGGGATGGCATGGGAGATGTACAATGAGGAGGAGGAAAGTCAGGAGTGAAGGGGAAAGCTCAGTTCCTCGGGGATTGCTGGATGTTGTCGATGCCAGTTGCGAACGATTTCTGCATCGTCGAGCGGCAGGACTCGATCGCCGATCGTTTGTGTCGTTTCGTGACCTTTTCCGGCGACGAGCACGGTATCACCGGGACGAGCGGCCGCGAGAGCCCAGCGGATCGCTGCAGCCCGATCGGCTTCCCGATGGACTGGATGACGGGCCGAGCGCATTCCGATCAGTATCTCGTCGAGAATGATTTCAGGATTTTCGGAGCGAGGGTTGTCGCTGGTGACGACGGCGAGATCGGCCTGCGTCGCGATCTTTCCCATCAGCGGTCGCTTCGAACGGTCCCGGTCGCCGCCGGCTCCGAACACGACAATGAGCCGGCCCGGCGTCAGTTGTTGCAAGTGAGTGAGGCTCTGCTGCAGCGCGTCGGGAGTGTGAGCGTAATCGATGAAGACCGAGAGTCCGCGATCGTTTTCGATTTTCTGCAATCGTCCGGGGACAAGGCTCAGTTGCGAAAGACCGTCGCGGATTTGATCGTCGGGAATGTTCCAGTGTCGCGCGACCGCAATCGCAGCGAGGCAGTTCGAAATCTGATGGCGTCCCACGAGAGGGGTCGAGAAAACCTCCTCTGATCCGAGTTCCCCGACCGAGAAGCGGCTTCCGTGAATCGATTCTTCGAGCACTCGTCCGCGGAGATCGGCGGAAGATTCGAGTCCGTATGTTTGCACGTTGACGGCATTCGTGAGTCGGCAGGCTTCGACAGCTCCGGGGTCATCTGCATTGACGACGAGCAGCCCGCCGGGGGAGAGATGGCCGGCGATTTTTGCCTTGGTCTGGATGTAATGCTGCCGGGTCGGATGATAGTCGAGATGATCGCGTGTGATGTTGGTGATTACGGCCGCCGAAAGATTCACTCCTTCGAGCCGGGATTGGTCGAGTGCGTGGCTGGACGCTTCCATGACGGCGCGGCGGCAGGAGTTCTCGACCATCCGCTTCAGCCAGAACTGAATTTCCACCGCATCGGGAGTTGTCAGCGAAGCCGGCTGTCGAGTCACTCCGTCGCTGTATTCGATCGTTCCCAGCAAGCCGCAGCGCTCGTCCCCTGCGGCGACGATCGAACGCAGGATCCAGTTGATGCTGGTCTTGCCGTTGGTTCCGGTGACGGCGGCGATGCTCAGTTTCCGGGAGGGACTCCCCGCGAAGACACTCGCCAAGCGTGCGTAGGCCTTTCGGCTGTCGTGGATGATGCACTGAGGAACATTCACATTCGCGAGCGGAGATTCGAGAATCAGTGCAGAAGCCCCCTTCCGGAGTGCTTCCGGGACGTGACTGGTACCGCTCGTGTTCGAACCAGAAATCACGACAAATGCTCCCTGTCGTTGAACGAGGGACGAATGGCAGGCGACCGAGCTGACTCGAACGTCCGCGCATCCGACAAAACTGGAATAGGGGAAAACCGTCCTGAGGCTGGCAGGAAGGCAGGCGGCACTGGGCCTGATTTTCATGGGGAGGGTCGATGATGATGAGGTGAAGGTAAGAATCGGGGCCGGAGAAATCCGGAAGGGTGATTTGAGCTTCGAAACTGGGGGATGCCGATGGGCGGTGGAATCATGGGAATTTGGTCAATTCGGTCAAGCGGTCTTTGATGAATTCGAGGCGTGAATGTAAGGCTTACAAGTAATTGCATGTCGGATCAAAGCGGCTCCCTGCGTAGCCTCTCGGTCGCTGCCAACTTGGCAGTCGAGAACCGATCTATCCCTTTGGATTATTTGCAAGCGATTACTGTTTATAGAGATATGGAGATATCGAAGAGTTGGCACAGCGATTGCAAAGTTGGAGTGGGAACCTTCCGGGTCAGTCAAAACGGCTGGAAGTGTACGTCGATCGAGATCGGCCATCATCGTGTGATCGTGGCCTCTGAATACGATATCTGTTGGTTCTGTTTTCCTAGTTGAGGACACACCGTGGCAAAATTGCTGATGTTTGACGAGGAAGCCCGTAAAAGCCTGTTACAAGGTGTCTCCAAACTCTCCCGTGCGGTCGCCAGCACGCTCGGTCCCCGTGGCCGCAACGCGGTACTCGACAAGGGTTGGGGCGCGCCGAAAGTCACCAAAGACGGCGTTACCGTCGCCGAAGACATCGACCTCGAAGACCCGTACGAGAATATGGGTGTTCAGTTGGTTAAAGAAGTCGCCTCCAAAACGAATGACGTCGCCGGTGACGGAACAACCACCGCGACCGTTCTCGCCGAAGCCATTTATCGCGAAGGTCTGAAGTACATCGCCACCGGTGCCGATCCGATGTCGATCGCACGCGGCGCGCAGCAAGCCGTCAGCGCCATCGTCGAAGAACTCAAGAAACTCTCCAAGCCCGTCAGGGCGGACGACCAAAAAGCAATCCAAACGGTTGCCGCGATTGCGGGGAACAACGATCCGGAGATCGGAAAGATTCTGGCTGACGCGCTGATCAAGGTCGGCAAAGACGGCGTGATCACGGTCGAAGAAGGGCGTCAGACAACGACCGAAGTCGATCTCGTCGAAGGGATGTCGTTCGAGCGAGGCTATCTCTCTCCGCACTTCATTACCAACGAAGACAAGCAGGAGGTCAATTACGATAATTGCCGGATTCTGATTTACGAAGAAAAAATCAGTCACGTTCAATCGCTGATCCCGCTGCTGGAAAAAGTTTCAAAAGCCGGTTTTCCGCTGTTCATTATCGCGGAAGATATCGAAGGCGAAGCCCTGGCGACTCTGGTGGTCAATAAACTGCGGGGAATTCTCAAAGTCGTTGCCGTGAAAGCTCCCGGCTACGGAGATCGTCGCAAAGCGATGCTTCAGGACATCGCCATTCAGACGGGCGCGAAAGCGATCTTCAAGGATCTCGGAGTGAAGCTCGAAAACGTCGAGTTGACCGATCTGGGAACCGCCAAAAAGATTCACATCGACGCCGAGAACACTGTGATCGTCCAGGGTGGCGGATCGAAGGCAGCCATCGAAGGCCGCGCCGCTCAGATTCGCGCGGAAATCGAAGTCACCGACAGCGAATACGATCAGGAAAAGCTTCAGGAACGTCTCGCGAAACTGGCTGGGGGCGTCGCCCAGATCAACGTCGGGGCCGTGACCGAAACCGCAATGAAAGAGCGCAAGGACCTGATCGAGGATGCTCTCAACGCGACCCGGGCCGCGATCGAAGAAGGAATCGTTCCCGGAGGCGGTGTCGCACTGCTTCGCTGCGGAGCTTCACTCGATAGTCTCGGACTCAAAGGGGACGAGCAGCTCGGTGCCCAACTGGTGAAAAAAGTGCTCGATATGCCCTGTCGCACAATTGCCGAGAATGCGGGTCTCGACGGTGCGGTCGTGGCGAATAACATCAAAAAGAATAAGTCCAAGTCTTACGGATACGATGCTCTCAACGACGTGTACGGCGACATGATCGAGTTCGGCGTTGTCGATCCGACGAAAGTCGTTCGCTCGGCTTTGCAAAACGCCGTCAGCGTCGCTTCGCTGCTGCTGACGACTGACTGTATCGTGGTCGACGAGCCGGTGAAAGAATCCGACGACCACCACGACGACCATCACCACGACATGGGAGGAATGGGCGGCGGCATGGGGGGGATGGGCGGCATGGGCGGCATGCCCGGAATGATGTAGTTCGGAACATCCCCGCGACCAGAACATTTTGATTCCGTCTTAAACCGGGTCACAAGCCCGATCGATTTTAACACTTATTACCGACCAATCTGGAGTTGATGCAAGATGAACCTTAAACCTCTCGATGATCGAGTTGTCGTAAAGCCCGTCGAGGCTGAAGAAGTCACTGCCGGTGGAATCGTGCTGCCCGATGCTGCCAAAGAAAAATCCCAACGGGGTAAAGTTCTTGCTGTCGGACCCGGTCGCCTGCTCGAAAGCGGCGAACGCTGTCCCACAGGATTGCAAGTCGGCGATCAGGTTCTGTTCGGCAAGTATGGCGGAACGGAAATCGAAGTCGACGGTGAAGAGGTCAAAATCCTGCGTGAAAGCGACATTCTCGCCAAAGTCATCGATTAATTTTACCCTGGATATCTTTCAACGGCATCCCCTACGCACAACGAGGAGTGCTTTAACGTGGCAAAACAATTACTGTTCGAGGACGCGGCTCGCCTGAAACTGGCCGCCGGTGTCAAGGTACTCGCTGATGCGGTCGCGGTCACCATGGGCCCCACCGGCCGAAACGTGATCATCGACAAAAGCTTCGGCAATCCCGTCGTGACCAAAGACGGCGTTACCGTCAGCAAGGAAGTCGAACTCGAAGACCCGTTCGAGCACATGGGTGCCAAGCTGGTCAACGAAGTGGCGACCAAAACCAGCGACATCGCCGGTGACGGAACAACGACGGCGACGGTACTCGCTCGCTCGATCTACAACGAAGGACTTCGCGGATTGACGCTCGGAGCGAATCCGATGGTCGTTCGAAAAGGGATTGAAAAGGCGGTCAATGCGGCTGTGGCCTATCTCGAATCGATCGTCAAGCCGGTCGAATCGAAAGAAGAAATCGCCCAGGTCGGTGCGATTTCGGCCAACAACGACAGCGCCATCGGCAAGATGATCGCCGACGCGATGGAAAAAGTGGGCCGCGACGGAGTGATCACGGTCGAAGAAGGAAAAACTTCTTCCACAACCCTCGAACTCGCTGAAGGGATGCAGTTCGAAAAAGGATACATTTCGCCATACTTCGTGACCAATCCACAGAATATGAAGGCCGAACTCGAAGACGCCTTCGTCCTGATCTTTGAGAAGAAAATCTCGAATCTCCGCGAACTCATTCCGATTCTGGAAGCTGTTTCGCAGACCGGCAAACCGCTGCTGATCATCGCTGAAGATGTCGACGGCGAAGCCCTGACGGCACTCGTCGTGAACCGCTTGCGGGGAGTGCTCAACGTCTGTGCGGTGAAGGCTCCTGGCTTCGGAGACCGCCGCAAGGCCATGCTCGGAGATATCGCCGTGCTGACCGGCGGGACGCTGATTTCCGAAGACCTCGGGATCAAACTCGACTCGGTCGAAATTTCCCATCTCGGCCGCGTCAAAAAAATCGAAGTTACGAAAGATTCCTGTACGCTCATCGAAGGGGCCGGGGACGCGGAATCGATTCAGAAACGAGTCAAACAGATTCGCGATCATATCGAACGCACCGACAGCGACTACGATCGTGAGAAGTTCCAGGAACGCTTGGCCAAGATCACCGGGGGCGTGGCGATTATTTCCGTCGGTGCTGCGACCGAAACGGAAATGAAACAGACCAAAGCCCGCATGGAAGATGCCCTGCACGCCACGCGCGCTGCAGTCGAAGAAGGAATTCTGCCCGGCGGTGGCGTCGCCCTGTTGCGGGCGATCGAAGCCGCCAAAAGCGTGAAGGCCAAAGGAGACGAAAAAATCGGCGTAGCGATTGTCGCGAAAGCGCTCGAAAGCCCGATTCGTCAGATCGCAGCGAACTGCGGTCTCGACGGGGCAGTCATCGCCGACGAAGTCCTGCATAAACCCCAGAACACGGGTTACGATGCCACCTCGGGCGAGTACGTCGATATGTACAAACAGGGGATCATCGATCCCGCCAAAGTCGTCAAGAGCGCTCTCACCAATGCCGCGTCGATCGCGAGCTTGATGTTAACGACTCAGGTTCTCGTCACTCGCTCGGACGAAGCCGATGGAAAGAAAAAGAAAAAGGTTGAAGGAAGCGTGCACTAAGCTCGGTTCCGATCGAAGCGATCCTTCGGTGCAAACCTCCGGGCCGCACGAGAACGTAGAGAAATGAAAGCGGACCGTCCGGTATGGCGGTCCGCTTTTCTCTCCATTTGAACGAATCGAAACCTCACACGGTCCAAATCGATCCTTCCTCGAACCTGGGAGGGAAGGGGAGCGAGATGAGTACTATGGCTTCCAAACGCTGCTACTACGAAGTGCTGAGCGTCTCGCGCAGCGCGACCGAAGTCGAGATCAAGAAGTCGTATAAAAAGCTCGCTGTCGCCAATCATCCCGACCGGAACCCCGACGATCCCGAGGCCGCCGAACGCTTCAAGGAAGCGGCAGAAGCTTACGAAGTCCTGAGCGATCCCGGCAAGCGACAGATTTACGACCAGTACGGACACGCGGGCTTGAAGGGCTCCTCCCGAGCAGGAGGACGCGACCCATTCGACATTTTCAACTCGTTCGGAGACCTGGGTGACATTCTGGGCGGACTGTTCGGGGGAGGCCGCACGCAACGGAGCGGACCGCGCGGACGCCGCGGAAACGATGTCCGAACTAAAGTCACGCTGACCCTCAACGAAGTCGCCACCGGCTGCACGAAAGACATTCAACTCTCCCGCAACGAACATTGCTCCACATGCAAGGGAACCGGTGCCAAGCCGGGAACTTTACCGGAAACCTGCGACTACTGCGACGGCCAGGGAGTGGTCCTCAAATCGCAGGGTTTCTTTCGGATGCAGACGACCTGTCCTGCTTGTCGCGGTGAGGGAAAAATCGTCCGGCAGAAGTGCGAAGACTGCCGAGGCTCAGGATTCGAGCGACAGAAAATCGAGGAAACCGTCACGATTCCCGCAGGAGTCGATGACGGTGTGCAGCTTTGTGTGCAAGGCGAAGGCGAGCCGGGAACTCCGGGTGCGCCGCGCGGCGATCTTTATGTCGAGATACACGTCAAAAAACATCCGATGTTCGAACGGCACGATAATCATCTCATCTGCCACGTTCCGATCAGTTACACCCAGGCCGCACTCGGCGCTGAAATTGAAATCCCGCTGCTCGACGGGAAAGAGATGCTGACCATTCCCCCGGGAACGCAGCCGGGAGAAATGTTCAAGCTCAAGCAAAAAGGGCTTCCCGCGCTGCGCAGCGGCCGTCTGGGCGACTTGCACGTTGAGATCAAACTGGAAGTCCCGACGAAGCTCGACGAAGAAGAAGAACAACTGCTTCGCCAACTGGCGGAGATCGAAAAGACCACCGTCAGCCCGCACCGGAAATCGTTTTTCGAACGGATGAAAGAGTACGTTTTCGGTGAGGACGAGTAACCCGATCCGCCAAGATGACAAATACGAATATGAACGATACCAACGATCAAAACCAAGCCGCCGAGGAGATTCTCTCGGACGACAGTAAAATCTCTTCAGCGTCAGACGATTCCACCTCCGCCGAGCTTTCGTTGGAAGTACAACTTCAGCAGGCTTTACGGGAACGGGACGATCAGACAGACCGCGCGCTGCGCGCCCAGGCCGAACTGGAAAATGTCCGCAAGCGATTGCAGCGAGAAACTCAGCAGTTACTGCAATTCGCGCTGATGCCTCTGATTTCCGATCTCCTCCCTTCCCTGGACAATCTGAACCGCGCGATCGAGGCGGCCGAACAGAGCGGTAGCGTCGAAGAATTGTTGAAGGGAATTCGCATGGTCTCCTCGTCATTTGCCGAGGTCTTGGACCGGCATGGAGCGAAACGCATCCCGACGTCTGGCGAAACTTTCGATCCGAATCTCCACGAAGCGTTGCAACAGATTCCCTCCCCGGATCACGATGCGATGCAGATCATTCAGGAAGTCGAAAGCGGCTGGCAGCTTCATGACCGCGTCGTGCGGCCCAGCAAAGTGATCGTTTCCAGCGGACCTCCCACCTCCGAAAACTGACACATAAACAGTTCGACTCCCCCAGGATAAGCTCAATGCCGACGTACGATTACAAATGCGAGAAATGCGATCATACCTGGGATCTCTTCCAGCCGATTACGGCCAAGCCCGTTCGCAAATGCCCCGGGTGCGGAGCGCAGAAGGCGAAACGTGTCATCGGACCGGGTGCGGGAATCATCTTCAAAGGATCGGGATTCTACCAGACGGACTACCGGAGCGATTCGTACAAGAAGGGGGCCGAAGCGGACAAAAAGACCGACACCGCTCCCGATAAAACCGCCGAAAGTAAATCCGAATCGGCTTCGACGGCGACTTCCGAGAAAAAAGCGGACACGAAACCGTCGCAGAAATCGTAAAACTCTCTTGAATTGCCCGCTACTTCTGAATTAACGTGCTGGTGAGACTTCTAACCCACCGTCGGAGAAGTGGAGGCCCTTGATGATTCGTCCGCAAACCTGTCCCATCTGCGAGAAAGAACTCGGGCCCGAGTCGGAATCCACATTTCCGTTCTGCTCCAAGCGTTGCAGTCAGATCGATTTGCTCCGCTGGTCGAAGGGGGCGTACGCGATCGTGCAGGATCTCGACCCGCGCGATGCGGAAATTATGAAAGCGATCGAAGAGGGCGACATTCCACCGGAAATTTTCGATTAACTTGAGGACGAACCACTCATGGCCACATACGCACCCGTCGAGCGCGTGATCAATCTGCTCGATCCCGACGCGAACCTGATATTCAATATGTCGGTGGACGAGGCTCTCGAACAATTGGGGACGGGAGAACCCGAGGCCGTCCGCAAAATCGACGGTCAGTTCGCGCTGTTGCACAAGGACGGCCAGCTTATCCGGATGGCCCGCTCGCTCGGCAGGCCGATGCGTTTTTTTCTCGCCAAACGTCACGAAGGTCCCTGCCTGATCGTCGCCGAACGGATCGACGAAATTCGTAATTGCCTGGAACAGGAGGGTCTCGGCGACCAGTTTCATCCCTCGTATACGCGGATGGTTCCCGCTCATCACGTGACCGAACTTCGTCTGATCGGATGCCCCGATCCCAATCCAGTGTATCGCCGCTTTTTCGAACCGGTCCGCAATCAGCTTCCGACTGACCTCGACGAAATCGGACAAAAGTATCTCGGCGCGCTCGCCGAGGAGTGCAATCACTGGCTCGATTCGATTCCCGCATCCGAACCGATCGGCGTATTGTTTTCCGGCGGGATCGACAGCGGGGCGGTGTTTCTTGTCCTGCATCATCTATTGCTCGCGCGGGGAGAAGCCCCGGCGCGTCTGAAGGCGTTCACGCTGTCGGTCGACGGATCCGGACGGGATTCGGCTCAGGCTTCGGAGTTTCTGAACCAGCTCGGACTCGGGCTGTTTCACGAGGTGTTCGATGTCGGCTGCGAGAAACTGAATTATCGAGACGCAATCCGCTGCATCGAAGACTACAAACCGCTCGACGTACAGGCCGCCACGATGGGGTTGGCTCTCTGCCGGGCGATTCGAAATCGCTATCCCGACTGGATCCATCTCGCCGACGGGGATGGGGGGGATGAAAACCTCAAGGATTATCCGATCGAGGAAAATCCCGAACTGACGATCCGCAGCGTGCTCAACAATCTGATGCTGTATCAGGAAGGGTGGGGAGTCGAGGCGGTCAAGCATTCGCAAACATTCAGCGGAGGTCAGAGCCGGGGACATGTGCGAACCTGGGCTCCGGCGCGATCGCTGGGCTTTCGGGGATTCAGTCCGTTCGCGTTACCCAACGTGATCGAAGTTGCGGAGGGAATTCCGTTTATCGAACTGACTGTCTGGGATCACGAAAAACTGTACGCTCTCAAGGGAGAGATCGTGCGGCGCGGTGTGAAATTTCTCACCGGCTTCGAAATGCCGACGTTCGAAAAATGCCGGTTCCAGAACGGGGCCATCGATGAGCGGGGTTTTCGAGAACTGTTTCCGGCGCAGGATTCCGAATATCGGCGAGCGTTTCTGGAAGTCTATGCCTGAGCCAGTCTCCCGAATTTCGAGTTCGGAAATTGTCGCGAAACGGCCGATGCGAAACCGGGTCGATCCGTTTCGTCCGTATGCTTATTTCGTGGAGCCGGAAGCTTCGGTTTCTGGAAGAATCGTCGATGTGGCGACGCTGTTTCTCGTCAATCGAGAATGTCCGTTTCGCTGTCTGATGTGCGACTTGTGGAAAAACACGCTCGAAGAATCGGTTTCGCCCGGTGCGATCCCCGAACAGATTCGCTGGGCACTCGAACGACTTCCGCCTGCGAACGCGATCAAACTCTACAACAGCGGCAACTTCTTCGATCGCAAAGCGATTCCGCCCGAAGACTATGAAGCGATCGCGAATCTCCTTCGCGGCTTCGAACGGGTCGTGATCGAGAATCATCCGAAACTGACCAGACCGGAATGTGTCCGCTTTCGCGATCTGATTGCCCCCGCACAACTGGAAGTGGCGCTCGGTTTGGAGACCGTCCATCCCGGTGTTCTCCCGGCTCTCAACAAAGAAATGACGCTGGCCGATTTCGAACGAGCTGTGCAGTATCTGCATTCCGAAAAAATTCAGACGCGGGCGTTCGTACTGCTCAATCCCCCGTATCTCGCTGCCGCCGAGGGAATTCGCTGGGCTGTCGCGTCGATTGCGTTCGCGTTCGATCGGGGAGTCTCCGCTTGTGCCGTGATCGCGACGAGGACGGGGAACGGGATCATGGACGAGTTAGAATCCCGCGGACTCTATACCGCTCCGACGGGTGAGGCGCTCGAGCGAGTCATGCAACAGGGATTGGCCGACGGTCGCGGTCGCGTGTTCGTCGATCTGTGGGACGCCGAACGGTTCTTTGAATGCGATCGATGCCGGGATGCACGGATGAAACGGCTCGGTGAGATGAATCTGAGTCAGCAGTGGCAGGCACCGGTTCGCTGTGAGGAATGCGGACGGTGAATAAAAACACATACGATGTCGTCGTGCTGGGTTCGGGGTTCGGCGGCTCTCTGCTGGCAGCGATCCTGTCACGGCAAGGGATGAGAGTCGCACTACTCGACACGGCCAGGCATCCCCGATTCGTCATCGGAGAATCGTCGACGCCTGCCGCCGACCTGATTCTGCACGACCTCGCCACACGCTACGACTTGCCGGAGTTGCTGCCGTTCTGCCGATTCGGAACGTGGCAGGCGACTCATCCCGAAATTCGATGCGGATGCAAACGGGGCTTCAGCTATTTTTTTCACGGGCGCGGTGACGCATTCGAACCCTCGGAAGCTCACACGTACGAATTGCTCGTTGCGGCGAGCGCTTCGCGCGAAGTCGCGGATACTCAGTGGTATCGCCCGCAAGTCGATCAATTCCTGTTTCAGATCGCGAACCGCCGCGGTTGCGAAACCTGGGAGGGGATCGACGACCTGCAGATACGGCACGCGGGACCGTCCGACTGGAGCATCGGATTCCGGCATGAAGAAGACACCGTTGCGATGAAATCGTTATTTCTGGTCGATGCGACAGGTCCGCGGGGAGTTGTGCTGGAAGCATTGGGAATCAAATCCTCCGCAAAGTCGTTACGCACACATTCGAGTTCACTCTACGGTCATTGGGAGGGAATGGTCCGGCTCGATGCTGTCTTAGGC
This sequence comes from Planctomycetaceae bacterium, assembly GCA_035513495.1. Classification (GTDB taxonomy): domain Bacteria; phylum Planctomycetota; class Planctomycetia; order Planctomycetales; family Planctomycetaceae; genus DATKCB01. The sequence continues at coordinate 11,810 of DATKCB010000424.1, forward strand.
GATTGGGGAGTGAATGTCGGCGAGTATCCGTTTCCCAGCGACGAGGCTGCGCTGCATCATCTGTTCAATGACGGCTGGATGTGGTCGTTGCGATTCGAAGACAATTTGACGAGTGCGGGATTTCTTTACAAAGGACTCGACTCACCGGCAACCTTGGCCGATGATCCTCGCGTTCAATGGCAGCAATTGATCTCGCGCTCTCCGTTGCTGCAATCAGTTTTCGAATCCGCAAGACTGGCGGACTGGCCGGGGAAAATGTTCCGGACCGGACGTCTGCAGCGAATCGCCGAACGGGGTGCCGGTGCGGATTGGGCCGCGCTCCCCGCGACGATCGGATTTATCGATCCTCTGCACAGCACGGGCATCGCCCATACGCTGAGCGGTATCGAAAGTCTGTCGCAAATCCTGTTACAGAATCAGAAGCGTACTATTGAATTGGATGAATACTCGAACCGTATCCTGCGCGAACTCCGCTGGATCGATCTGCTGGTAGCGGGATGTTACCGTGGACTCCGGCAGTTTGAGCTGTTCGTCGCGTGGTCGATGCTTTACTTCGCGGCGGCCACCACGTTCGAATCCCGTCGGTTCTCTCGGTTGTCAGGGAACGAACCTTCCGGCGAAATGCTCTGCGCGGACGATTTCGAATTTCAGGCGAAGGCCGAGCGATTGTGGACTCGATTGTGCGAACTGACGGAGGATGATCGTGTTCCTTCGCCGGCTCAGATCGATTCGTTCCGCGATCGCGTCAGAGAGGAGATCACGGCGTACAATCACGTCGGGTTGTTCGCACCCGCAAAACCACACCTCTATTTTCACACAGCGGCGGAGAAGCCGTGATCTGCGATTGAACCTCACCCGATCGCCTTGAGCGGGAACGGTTGAATTTGCGGTCCGGGACTGATCGATCCGATGACCGCGATTCCCGAATCGGTGACGTGAAAACCGTTCGACCGATCTTCGTCGGGATCGTAACCGACGCGGGCACCTTCGGGGATTTCGATATGTTTGTCGATGATCGCCCGGCGGATTCTGGCGTTTCGTCCGACGATCACGCCATCGAACAGAATCGAACCTTCCACGCGAGACCAGCTCGAAATGCGCACTCCATTGGCCAGAATCGAACGCTCGACGTGACCGCCGGAGATGATCGTCCCGTTGCAGACCATGCTGTCGAGCGCTTCGCCGCGTCGGGGGTTGGGGACGTCCATTTGAGCGAAGACAAATTTCGGCGGAGGGAGATTGGGCTGATGAGACCGAATCGGCCACGCCTGATCGTACAGGTCCAGTTCGGGATGAACCGAGACCAGATCCATGTTCGCTTCGTAGTAGGAGTCCAGCGTCCCGACGTCGCGCCAGTAGAGCGAGTTGCCGGTATTCTTGTCCCGAAACGGAAACGCGCGCAAGTCGGCGCGATCGACGAGCGAGGGGATCAGATTCTTTCCGAAGTCGTGCTGGCTGTCGCGGTCCGTCGCGTCCTGGCAAAGTTCTTCCAGCAGAAATTTTGTATTGAAAACGTAGATTCCCATCGATGCCAGACACCGCGCGGGATCGTTCGGCATTGCGGCGGGCTGTTCCGGCTTTTCCTCGAACGAAACGATTTTACGCGACTCGTCGATACTCATCACGCCGAACTGATATCCCTGTTCGATCGGGACGGGGAGACAGGCAATCGTTGCGTCGGCTCCCGATTCGGCGTGGTCTTGAACCATTTCCGCGTAATCCATTTTATAGATATGGTCGCCCGACAGGATCAGCAGATATTCGGAACTGCTTTGTTCGATGGTGTAGATGTTCTGATAAACGGCGTCAGCCGTTCCCCGATACCAGGTCTGGTCGAGCCGCTGCTGCGGGGGAAGCACCTCGATGTACTCGTTGAGCTGGGGACTCAAAAATCCCCATCCGAATTTGACGTGCCGGTCGAGGCTGGCCGACTTGTACTGAGTCAGCACCAGAATCTGGCGAATGCCGCTGTTGATGCAGTTCGAAAGTGCAAAATCGATGATTCGATAGCAGCCTCCGAACGGGACGGCCGGTTTGGCCCGTTCGCGAGTCAAAGGTTCGAGGCGCGTTCCCTTCCCGCCGGCGAGAATCAGCGCAAGCACATTCTGCATCGGTGAATCCATATCCTTAGTAAAACGAGTGTCCTTCGAACCACATTCCCCAAGATATCCGAAATGAGCCGCGGGAAACAATCCCATTCGAAACAGCGCCTCAGCCACATCATCTTCCGGACGCAATCGAGCCAATGGCACAGAGAATTTTCGCGAGCATCTGAAGCGTGGTGTGGTATCGAATCTGCCGGTTATTCCGATCGGACGACCCGCGAACGAGTTGCAAAGTTGATGTGTCCGTTCAGCGAGAGGCTCAGTCGTTGCGGAACGCCGAGTAATCGGCAAGTGAGCATTGACTCGCGGCGGCGCGTCCCGAATGATGCATGCTTCGATCGAGTTACTATCAGGAGAACAGACAACATGTCGCGCAAGGCACAGGTCTCCCGTAAAACCGCCGAGACGGAAATTGAGTTGTCGTTGGACCTCGACGGGACCGGCTCGCACGAAATCGAAACAGGTGTCGGCTTTTTCGATCACATGCTGACGCTTCTCGCACGGCACGGTCTGTTCGATCTGCGCGTCAAAGCGGCTGGAGATCTGCACGTCGATTATCACCACACCGTCGAGGACACAGGCATCTGTTTCGGCCGGGCGCTGCTCGAAGCCTTAGGCAACAAGTCCGGCATCGCCCGATACGGATCGATCACGCTACCGATGGAAGAGACACTGGCCACCTCGGCGGTCGATTTGAGCGGGCGGATGTGGTTCGTCTCGCAGGCGAATTATCCCAGCGAAAAAATCGGCGAATTCGATACCGAACTGGTCGAGGTCTTCTGGTCCGCGGTAGCGGCCAACGGCTTGATGAATCTGCACCAGGTGGTGCATTACGGATCGAACAGCCATCACATCGCGGAAGGAATTTTCAAGTCGTCGGCGCGGGCATTGCGCCAAGCGGTTGCGAAGGATCCGCGACAGACGGGAGTTCCTTCGTCCAAAGGAACGTTGACGCAATAATTGCAGTCCGGACTTCTCGTTCGATCGATTTGTTGAGGTCAATAATCGTCCCGAATACAAGTCGGAAATTGCAGAATTTTTCATTTGAAAAATCTTGCGAAAGCGACTCAAAGCAGCGTTGCTATTTTTATTTTCCGCGATATCCTCGAAACAAGATGATGACAGAAAACGATCTTGTCTGACACTGAGACTTCATTCAGAGAAAGATATTTTTTCATAGTGTCTTCATCAGTCGAGTCCACAACCCCGGGGACTTCCGAACTGACGAAGCTTTTGCCAATACGGATGGCAACCTGCGTTGTTTTGTGCGAGCGGTGATGCCGAAACGCATACCCTTGCTCGAGACCGTGGCTCCTACGGAGAGAAGAAGTGAAAAGCGAACAGCGGCAACGCCCGAAGAGCTAAGCCGGTTCGGATGCTCCCCTTTTATCACAAATACCTGCCACAGATAACGCTCGCTCAACCTCGTTGGCACCTCCCCCAACGAAGCCCTCGGTTTCTTTTCTTCCCTCAGACGACTGATTCTCATGTCAAACTGGGAATTCTGGATCGATGTTGGAGGGACGTTCACAGATTGTCTGGCCCGTTCGCCGGAAACAAAGACCGCTGCCTTTAAAACGCTCAGCTCAGGCGCAACGAAGGGGCGTATTCGCCACTTCGATCCCGAAACAAATTCCTTTCAGGATCCGCTTCGCATCGGCGATCCAGAGGATTTCTGGGTCGGCCACCAGTTCACTTTCTCAGAGCATCACGAGCAGTCCTGGACCGTTACCGCCTACGACGCGAGTTCGGGTCAATTGACTCTCGATCGTCCTTTACCAGAGTCGCAAAGTGGTGCCAGCGACTACGAGCTGGTATCCGGTGAGAGCGCTCCGATCCTTTGTATTCGCTATTTGCTGAAGCTCTCGCTCGGCGATCCGATCCCCGCAGTCGATGTCAAACTGGGCACGACGCGAGGAACGAATGCCCTGCTCGAACGCAAAGGAGCGCGATTTGCATTCGTCACGACGAAAGGATTCGCGGACGTCCTGAAGATCGGCAATCAGAATCGTCCCCGACTGTTCGATCTCGACATCGTGCTCCCGGAACCGCTCGCGGAAGTCGTCGCGGAAATCGACGAACGAATCGACGCGGACGGACTTGTACTTCAGTGTCCCGATTCCGAGCACGTCCGACAACAGTTACAAACCGTGTTTGACTCGGGTATCCGTTCGCTTGCGATCTGCCTGCTGCACAGCTATCGCAATGACGTACACGAATTGCTGATCGAGCGAATCGCGCGCGAGATCGGCTTCGAAGAACTCAGCGTCTCGTCCCGGTTAGCCCCGGCGATCAAGATCGTCTCGCGCGGAGATACGACTTCGGTCGATGCCTACCTGTCGCCTGTTTTACGCAGTTATCTCAGGGAGATTCAGGGACAATTGGGGCTTGGGAGCCGGCTCAAACTGATGACTTCGGCGGGCGGTCTGGTGAGTGCCGAACGATTCGTCGGAAAGGACAGCATTCTCTCAGGGCCCGCGGGTGGCGTGATCGGATACGCCAAAGCCGCCGAGCAAGCAGGGATCGACCGAGCGATCGGCTTCGACATGGGCGGAACCAGCACCGACGTCTCGCGCTACGACGGAACCTTCGAGCGCGAATACGAAACCGAGAAGAGTGGCGTCCGCATCGTCGCGCCGATGCTGGCGATCGAAACAGTGGCTGCTGGAGGCGGAAGCATCTGTTCGTTCGACGGAGTGCAGTTGTCCGTGGGACCCGAAAGCTCGGGTTCCGATCCTGGCCCCGCCTGTTACGGTCGCGGAGGGCCGCTGTCGGTCACCGACCTGAATCTGTATCTCGGACGGCTACTGCCCGAAGAATTTCCCTTTCTGCTCGATCTGGGAGCCGCTGAACTCAAATTAACCGAGTTGTGCGAACAGATTGCTGGCTCTCCGCTAGGCAAGTCGTACACACCCGCCGAACTGGCGGAAGGTCTGCTGCAGATCGCAAACGAAAACATGGTCCGTGCGATCAGGAAGATCTCCGTCGCGCGAGGTTACGATCCGACCGATTACGCTCTTGTCACGTTCGGCGGCGCGGGTGCGCAACATGCGTGCGCGATTGCTCGAGCACTGGGAATTCGGAAGATTCTGATCCATCCTCAAGCGGGTATTCTCAGTGCGTTCGGGATCGGACTGGCCGATGTCCGGCGCTTTCGCGAACGATCCATCCTCAAACAATATGCTCCCGATTTGCGGTCGGAGCTGGAATCGATCTTCGAGGATCTTCAATGCGACGCACATGCCGAAGTCCTGGCGGAGGGTGTTCATGATGAATGGATCGCTGCGCCAGAACGATCGCTCGATCTGCGATACGCGGGGGGAGAGTCGACGTTGAATGTGCCCGAACCGGACGACGGAGATTACCGCGCCGCCTTCGAACAACTGCACGAATCCCGTTACGGATACGTTCATTCCGAGCGGTCGCTGGAAGTTGCCGTCGCTCGCGTGGAAGTGGTGGGTAAGATGCCGCAACCTCCACTCGAGGAACACTCTCTCCACAATCGCAAGCCAGTTCCGCGAATGATGGTCGATGCGGTGTTCGAAGGGGAGCGTCATCCGACGGCCGTTCACTTTCGCGAAGAACTGCAGCCGGGAGATCGAATCGCTGGTCCAGCGATCATTCAGGAAACAATTTCGACAATTGTGATCGAACCCGGTTTCACGAGCTACATCGATCCACAGAAGTGCGTCGTGATCGAATCCAGCGAATCACGACAACAAGCGCAGGTGGAGACGCAGGCCGATCCTGTGATGCTCGAAATCTTCAACAACCTGTTTGCTTCGATTGCAGAACAGATGGGTGTGACGCTCCAGAAAACATCGTTTTCGACCAACGTCAAGGAACGGCTCGACTTCAGTTGCGCGATCTTCTCTCCCGAGGGGGACCTCGTCGTCAACGCACCCCATATTCCTGTCCATTTGGGTGCGATGAGCGAAACTGTCAAACGAATTCTGCAGGACAATCCCGATCTCTCACCGGGAGATGTCTACGTCACGAACGATCCTTATCGGGGAGGCTCACATCTTCCCGATATCACCGTGGTCACTCCGGTTCACAGCAAGAGCGGCGAGGAACTACTCTTTCTGACGGCCAGCCGCGCGCATCATGCGGAGATCGGCGGGATCGTGCCCGGCAGCATGCCGCCATTCTCGAAAAACCTCGCCGAGGAAGGGGTCCTGATCAGGAACTTCAAACTGGTTGATGCCGGCCGCTCCCGCGAGCGTGAATTCCGGGAATTGTTGCTCTCCGGCCCTTACCCCACCCGCTCGGTCGAATCGAACCTGGCGGATGTTTCCGCTCAGGTGGCTGCGAACAAACTGGGTATGCGGCAATTGCAGGAACTCATTGAACGATACACATTACCGGTCGTGCAGGCCTACATGAGTCACATCCAGCGGGCCGCGACGGAAAAAATGACGCGGGCCCTGTCGCGTTTGGGGAACGGAGAATTTCGGTTTGTCGATCATCTCGACGATGGTTCGCCGATCGCGGTTGCGATCACGGTTTCCGATGGACGGGCCACCGTCGATTTCACTGGAACCGGACCAGTCGTCGCGGGAAATCTGAATGCAAATCTCGCGATCGTGCAGGCTGCCGTGATGTACGTCATGCGCTGTCTGATCGACGAAGACATTCCTCTCAACAGCGGCATGATGGCTCCCGTCGAACTCCGTGTTCTGGAATGTCTGCTCAATCCTCCCCGGCTGGAATCTCCCGAGAAGTGTGCGGCGGTCGTCGGAGGAAACGTCGAAACTTCTCAGAGGATCGTCGATGTATTGATCGGCGCGCTGGGACTGGCGGCCGCCAGTCAGGGGACGATGAACAATTTCAGTTTCGGCAACCGGTGGTTCGGCTATTACGAAACGATCTGTGGAGGAGCAGGTGCGACCTCCCGGGCCGACGGTGCCGATGCGGTTCACACGCACATGACCAACACCCGACTGACCGATGTCGAAGTGATCGAAAACCGTTATCCGGTCCGCGTGCTCGAATTCTCGATCCGGCGAGGGTCGGGCGGTCTCGGGAAGTATCGTGGAGGAGATGGAGTCATCCGGCGGATCCGGTTTCTGGAAAATCTCGACGTTTCGCTGCTCACCGAGCGCCGGGGCGATTTCGCCCCGTACGGACTGCAGGGCGGACGACCGGGAGAGATCGGGGAAAACCGGATCGAACAAGCTTCCGACGGAGTTTCCAGAATCCTTCCCGGAAAAGTTCAGTTACAAGTCAGGCCGGGAGACGTACTAACGATCGCAACTCCTGGTGGGGGAGGCTGGGGAAACTCGGAGATTGTGTAACTCTCGCAACCGGTCATCTCGAAAAACAACTCTCCCGAAAAATCAGTGATGTACCTGTTCTGCGCTGGTTCATCTGATAGAATAAACCCTTCCCATCTCGTTCGTTTATTGAGGAACTGACCATGGATTCCGAACTTCTCGAAGGGAATGAATTCCCCCGCAAGTCGTTAATTCCTGCACCTGTGATTCTGGGATTATTGCTGTTGTTTGCGATCCCCGTCGCGGCTGTGTTAATTTCACGGAACGGAACACAGAAGGATACCGAACTCGTAGCCGCAGAACAGAAAGCCGATCCGATGAAAAACCGTCGCGAGGAAGTTGACAAGGCGCTCGAAAACGTCGATTTCAAAAAGATCGCCTACCAGATCGAACTCGACACGACACTGGGCAAGATCACACTCGACTTGTATCCCGACGTCGCGCCAGGTCACTGCCGGAACATCATCGGGCTTTCGAAGATCGGATTTTACGACGGGGTCACGTTTCACCGCGTGATTAAGGATTTCGTCTGCCAGGGGGGCTGTCCGCTCGGAACGGGTACTGGCGGCCCCGGCTATCAGATCAAGGCCGAATTTAACGACAAAAAACACGTCGCCGGTACGCTCTCGATGGCCCGCTCGCAATCGCCCGATTCCGGCGGATCGCAGTTTTTCATCTGCCTCGGACGAGTTCCCCATCTCGATAACCAGTACACTGTCTTCGGCCAGACCGCTGACGACGATAGTCTCGCGAACGTGCTGAAGTTCAATTCGATCAAAACCGGACCGGGAGACAAGCCGGTCCAAGAGATCAAAATCAAATCGGCCAAAGTGATCGAAAAAGCCAAGTAGACCACCCTGCCCATCGTTTAATGGTGAAGGGAAGGCCATGAAATCTGCGCGGCGTATCAAATCTTCGAGCGTGTTCAAAAGGTGGAGAGACCTTTTATTTCTCACCTTCACAACAGGCTATCTACTATCGCTTTCCCCGCCGCTGTTGCTCAACGCTGAAGAGGATCAGATTTCCCAAGCTTCAGCCACACCCGAGGAATCAGGACCATACCTGCTCGAACGACTGCAGGCCTCGCGCGCGAAGTTGAAGTCGGGCGTGTTTCAGGCTCATCGAGTCGTGACTAGAAAACCCACAGCGCGTGAAGAACAAGATCAAGCCGGACCGTATCTTGAGGAGAAGATATTCTGCGCGTTCGACTTCGAGCAGGATTTGCTGAGATTTGATACCGAAAGATCCGGAGAGAACGCTTTGTTGAACCAGGTCTTCCGCTACTTCACAACGAGAACGGAGGCTTGGCACTTCATGTCCGGGAGGAACGGGAACATGCTTAAAAAAATTCTCCCTCACGGACATCTACAGTTCAGGGGAGAGTTCCATCCTTTCGATATCCGCCTCGTCGGCATCTGCAATCGGACAGAGTTCCAACAGGTCTCTTCTTATGAAAAACTTGTCGAATTCTATACGAAGGAATGTACCGCTACAGGTAAGTTGCTGGAGGACAAGAAGTATCTTCTGACGCTGAGCCACAACGCCGGCAAGGCACAAATACGTCGAGAAATCATCCTGGATGCTTCGCGAGACTTCGTTCCGGTCCAGTTTGATAGTCGATATCTCAGTTCCGAATCGGAAGGTTGGCGATCGTTGCATCCATCCATCACAGTCGAATGGAAAAAGAGCGAACGATCGAATGCGTTCGTACCGGCGAAGCTGATATTTCCAGAAGAAACAGCAGACGATGAAATCACTTTCGAATGTAAATCTGTCAATCAGCCGCTGGATCAGAAGTGGTTTACGCTAGTCGACCTAAAGATCCCTCACGGAACAGAGATTATCGACGCCTCGATCCCGGTAAATCCTGTGCTTGAGCAACCATAGTGAATAGAAGCAGCACCACTCGGATCGTACGGATCGCCGAGTTCCTCGACGAAGTATTTTTCCTCAGAGAAGCTTAAGACCCTCTCAACTTCTCCATCAGCGACACATACTGCCCCGCCAAATCGCGGATTCGGTTCATGTCACCTCGCGCGACCGCATCTTTCTCGACGAGCGCGCTGCCGAGTCCGACCGCACAGGCGCCCGCTTTCCAGAACGATTCGAGCGTATCGAGATCGACTCCACCGGTCGGCATCAGACGCACCTGAGGAAGCGGCGCTTTGACCGCTTTCAGATAGGCTGGGCCGCCCACATCTGCCGGAAAGACTTTCACGACGTCGGCCCCGAGTTCCCAGGCGGTGAGAATTTCCGTGGGTGTGAACGCGCCGGGCATGACGGCTTTTCCGTACCGTTTGCA
>DATKCB010000425.1:0-3244 GCA_035513495.1 Planctomycetaceae bacterium
GACCGGCGGAACGCACGGGAACAACTCTGTTCGGATCATGAACCTCGTCCCGGGTCGCTTCGCGCAGGCGCTGCAAGGTATGGCCTTCGACGGACGCAAACTCGGCAAACTGCAGGTCCGGGCATCGGTCGCATTCGCCGATCTGCGAGTGGGGGCGAACTCCGACCAGAAACCGGGGATCATTGTACTGTTTTACGACGAACGTCGAAAACTGATCCATTCGGAACTCGTCGGTCCGTGGCTCGGAAATTCCGATTGGAAACGATATGGATCGGACATTCTCGTGCCGGAAGCCACTCGAGAAATGATTCTGACGATCGGCCTCTGCGGAGGGACCGGAACGCTGTATCTCGACGACATCCGCATTCGCGCTTTGAAACGATGATCGCGTGCTTAACGCTTTAGAACCTGACGATAAACTTCGCGAATTCTTCGCGTCATGGTTTCGTGCCGGAACGGTTCGGTGAATTTTGCGCGACCGGTTTTTCCCATTTGTTCCCGGAGTGACGAGTCCTCGATCAGCGCGGCGAGTGATCTCGTCAACTCTCCGATATCAGGAAAATCGGCGAGAAATCCCGTTTCACCCGGGAGCACCACTTCTTTCGCTCCGTCGATGTCGAAGCTGACCACCGGTTTTCCGGCGAGCAATCCTTGCACCAGCACCCGCGCCAGTCCCTCCCATTCGCTGGTGTGCAGAACGATGTCGGTGGCGTGAATCAGTTCGGGAATTCGCTCGGGAGGGACCAATCCCGTGAAGATAAAATGCTCCGCGAGACCCGCCTCGTCGATCGTCCGTTGATAGGCTTCTCTCAGAATTCCGTCTCCGACGAACAGGAATTTGAGATTCGGATGATCGGGAATCAATCGTCGGGCCGCTTCGATCGCATGTTGATGGCCCTTGAGTGGAAACAGCCGGGCAATTTTCCCGATCACGATTTCATCCGGCCGAATTCCAAGTTCCGCGCGGACTTCGTCCCGCGAGCGAGCCGGCTGGAGAAACGGCTCGACTTCCATTCCCGAGTAAATCGTCGTGTAACGATCGGGAGAGCCGATCCCCTGCGCGAGATACTGCTCGGTCATGGCATCGCAGACAGTGATAAAATGGTCGGTCCGTTTCGCGGCCCAGCGTTCGGCTCGAATGTAGAGCGAGCGCAGCACGGCGGATTGCCCGTAATGAAACGCAGCCCCGTGAATCGTATGGACGGCGGGAATTCGCAGTTTTCTGGCGGCAGCCCGCCCGATCACGCCCCCCTTCGAGCTGTGAGTGTGGACGAGATCCGGCTTGAGTTCCCTGAGCAGCCACAGCAGTCGGTGATAGCTCTTCCAGTCGTTGAGCGGATTGATCGAGCGGCGGAGTTCGGGGATGACTCGAACATCGATTCCCGCGTCGCGAGCCTGATCCAGCAGCGAACCTTCGGGACCGTCATCGACTCCCGAAATGAGCGTGACGCGATCTCCGTAGTCCCGATGCTGATCGAGAACCGTCCAGAGCGTATTCTGCTGAGCGCCCCCCACGATCATGCGGGTGATGAAATGAACGACATTCAGTGAATTGGCAGAAATCGACATCGCTTCAATCGTGAGAGACAAAATATGAATCGAATGGAAGGAAAGGAGGGGCAGTTCAAAATATGAAGCAAAGCCTCTCCTTATCTCGATGCATTCAAAGCTGACTCGAAACAGGATTTTCAAACTCAAAGTTTGCGAAGGAAGAGTCGACTTCTTCTGGCGTCAGCGTCAACAGCACGCTCAAATCGTTGAGAGTCGATTCTGGAATTCCTTTGAAATACTCCCAAACCAGATCGTAGCGTTCGGTTTTGAGCAAGTCTCGAAAGTCTTCATCGACTACTCGAATTCGAATCGAAGCGGCATTCTGTCGATAGAGAGTGCAATCGGAATGCAAATGAGCCTCTTGGTAACGCCTCAAGGCGTTCGCAAAAACTTCCAAACCGTTATCAACCGTGCCTTTGATTTCAACCATTGTCAAATTCTAGCTTTGCCATGCCGACTGATAGTACGAACGGGCTTCTGGAAAATGTGGAATCGCCATGGATCAATACTTTGAAGCATCGATGGAGTTCGGTTGGAGCATGTCCTCTCACGTATTTCGCTCTTTGAGCATCGTTCCGAGTTCTTCGACAAAGTCGTTGACGTCCTTGAATTCGCGATAGACCGAGGCAAAGCGAACGAAGGCGACCTTATCGACCTCTTTCAGATACTCGCAGACCTTTTCTCCAATGAAGCGGGAATGCACTTCCCGGTCGAATTCCTCGTCCATCTCCTGCTCGATTGAGGTCAGGATCGCTTCGATCTGTTCGGTCGAGACGGAGCGTTTGTAACAGGCCTTTTCCAGCCCCGCACGGATTTTGTCCCGCTCGAACGGGACGCGCGTCCCATCTTTTTTGACGACGTTGAGCGGCGCTTTTTCGATTCGCTCGTACGTGGTGAAACGCTTCCCGCAATCGAGACATTCCCGGCGGCGGCGGATTTCGGAAGAATGACTGATTCGGGAGTCGACGACTTTCGTCTCTCCTCCGCGACAGGCAGGACACCTCATGGAACGGGAATCTCCATGGAACGGAACGGGAAGAATATCAATCGTTTAAGATTATCGTCCCGCGTCCCAATTCACCAGACCAGCCGGTGGTTTGCGATCGGTCGATCGCGTCCGTCGTCTACCGATCGCCGGGTAGAGATTCCACACCGAAGTGAAAGCTCACGAGATCCTTCGAAATGACTCCGAACAGGTAAACCGTATCGACTAAGGAGAAAACTTCCATCTGCCGGGCGAGGCGGAGTTTTGCCTCCGCACGCTGCTGTTCATCGATGTTCTGTAATCGAAACAGAGCCTCCGAGTGACTCGCCAGGGAAGACCGAAGTTCATTCAGATTCAGATAAAACCCCAGATTGCAGCGATTGGCGAATCGAGTCAACCGAGTCGACAGTTTCTTCGCATCGGAGAGATCGTTACTCGCACCGAATGAACGCTCGACCAGTTCGCGCGAATTCGCGGCGACCAGCTTCCGTTTGCCGATCCCGATGGCTGGTGACAGCCCCAGTTCGGTTTCGAAGCCGTCGATCGTCACTTCCTCGGGAAGCGTCCCCGAAAACATGCGCGGCCGATTCTCGAGCGATGGAGACAGAAATAATCCGGCGATGCGAACGGCGGTCCGCACCAGATTCTGCAGCGACTGATGCAAACCGGAACGAGCGGGATTCCCGTCTCCTGACGATGCCGAGTTTT
>DATKCB010000426.1:0-8875 GCA_035513495.1 Planctomycetaceae bacterium
TGATGGGGTCACATATGCAACCGTCACGATCCAGTATTGGGATGGCGTGAATGATGATGCAAATGGTGACGGAATTTCAGACGCCACTCAAGTCATTATCACGGTAGACGCCAATCCTGTCGCTTATAATAGTACTGGAACCAATTTCGGCGTAATTGCGTTCGCGTTCAACACGTTGATCACCGATCCAACGTCACTGAGCTATGATGTACAGACCGGAGATCCGCTGACAGATGCGAACTGGAATGTTACTTTCAATAAAAATGTTTCCGAGTACGGGTGGTTCGAGGTCTACAATAGCGAGGGGGATAACAGCAATACTGACAACCCCGTCGCGATCACAATTTCTGGTCTCGCAGTTGATGGATCAGAGTCCGACTGGGAAAACTTCGCGGTCTCGAATGATGGTAAGAAAGGGACGGATTTCTATTTTGCTGCCCATATCAGGGACTTTACGGTAGACGGCTCCAATGTAGAAAGCCATTGGGCAGCGTATCTCGATGGTGATGGTCCGGACCTTGAAGAAGTTGTTCCCGAACCAGCATCGATTGTCTTGTTCGGTCTCGGGACTCTCGGCATGGGAGTTCTTGCTTGTCGCCGACGTCGGTCGGAAAAACTCGAACTGGTTTAATCACCGGTCGATCTTTTGAAGTGAGCTTCAAGCCGGAACCAGATTGGTTCCGGCTTTTTTTGTATCCAGGGCGAAGCGCGAGCCTCTCACACACTCGCGCCTCATTGATTCTGTCTGAATTCGTCGAACAGGACACCGAGGTGAACCTGAGCGATGGACAACGAACTCTCAATCGAATCGGAGAGTTGACGCGAGCAAACTCAGCTTCCTCTTCACACAACATCTCGAGTCATCGCGAAACGGGAACGCTTCTGCGGAAGAGTCGTGATCGGCTTTACGTCGATCGGCCGTACAGCAACTCACGCATAGTTCAGGTATTCCCCTACGCGCATTGAATGGGACGCGCCGTATACTTCGGCACCTCAACCTGAGAGCCCTTTTCGAACCTCAAATCAAGCAGAGGTTCTGGGTGATTTGTTGAGTTTTCTGGATGTTCTCTCATCCCACTTCGGATGAGGTTGCCATCACTTCTGGTGGTTTGGTAATGTTTTCGCGATCGGCGAACTCATACTCGATGTTTCAAACGAATCGAGTTTTCCTGACCAAGTCCTGACCACTCCTGTCCCAAAAACCTTATTTAACATCAGAGACCCTATTCACACCCTTAGACCCTATTCATGGAGCGAACTTTGATGAAATTTCACCGTCTGACTAAGACGTTTCTCGCGGCGACAGCCGTGTTGCTGTTTTTGGTATTTTCCAGCCATTCGGCGAACGCCGCTCCCCCCAAAAAGGTCAAAATTCTGGTGGCCTTTGAAAATCCACCCAAGCCTCACGAGGTACAGCGAGTCCAGGCTTTAGGCGGCAAGGTCAAGTGGCAGTACGAGACGATCCCGGTCATCTCGGTAGAGATTCCCCAGAATGCTGTGAAGGGCATTCGGAACAATCCCAATGTGGCGTTTATCGAACCTGACCTCGAAGTCTTTCTGAAGGACGCCGAACTGGATAATACCTGGGGAGTGAAACGAATCAAGGCCGGACAACCGCACCTCGATGGACACAAAGGGGCTGGCGTCAAGGTCGCGGTGATTGATACCGGAATCGATTACACCCACCCGGATCTGATTTCGAATTACGCAGGCGGCTACGACTTTCGCAACAATGACAACGATCCCTTCGACGACCAGGGTCACGGAACGCACGTGGCCGGTACGATCTGCGCCGCTGACAATGACATTGGAGTTGTCGGTGCCGCACCCGAGGTCAGACTCTACGCACTGAAGGCTTTCTCCTCGACTGGGAGCGCCTCCTACAGCGATATCATCGCCGCTATGGAGTGGTGTATTGCGAATGGGATGAACGTCACCAACAACAGTTGGGGAAGCAGCAGCCACCCGGGGACCTCGGTGAAGGCTGTTTTTGACAACGCCGCCGCAGTCGGCATTCTCAGCTTCTCATCCGCAGGAAACTCAGGGACCAGTAGCGGGACCGAAGACAACGTCGGTTATCCTGCCAGATTTCCCTCCGTGATCGCTGTAGGAGCTACAACTTCGAGCGATACGCGAGCGACCTTTTCAAGCACGGGCCCCGATCTCGAACTGGCGGCACCAGGCTCATCCGTCAAATCCACCATCATCGGTGGTGGCTATGGTTCTAAGAGTGGAACCTCGATGGCCTGCCCACATGCGGCTGGTGCAGCGGCAGTTCTCTTCGGGCTGGGCATCCCCGATGACAACAACAACGGGATGATCAGCGATGAAATTCGCAGCCTGCTCAGCGCTTCGGCTCTCGATTTGGGTGCCGCAGGAAAAGACAATCACTTCGGCAATGGATTGGTCGATCTTGAGATGGCCATTCTGTTCACAGGGATACCGCCCGTAGGAGAAGAACCTCCGGCAGAAGAACCTCCGGCAGAAGAACCTCCGGCAGAAGAACCTCCGGCGGAAGAACCTCCAGCCTCTGCGTTAGAAATGAAGATTGCTTCCATTGCCTACAACGGGTATGGAGGGAAAACCAACAAGAAACACTTCGACGTCGCGATTCTGTTCCGAGATGAGACCGGCAATCCCGTGGCTGGAGTCGCTGTCAACGCTTCCATCTACAGCGATCGGGGTGCCGAACTGATTGTGAATGGAACGACTGACTCTGCGGGCGTTGTAATCTTTACAGTAAGGAATGCGAGCAAAGGGACTTGGTCGACCAAGGTACTCCAGGCAACGGCCCCAGGATTTGAGTGGGATGGATTCAATCTGGCGAATACCTACTCGCTCTGACTCCTTGGAACAGGCGTCTGCAGAAGTTCAGCGGCAAAAACAAAACCCTCTCGCCGAAAGTTGCGGCGAGAGGGTTTTTTATTGTTCGAAACTCTCCCTTATTTCTCGTAAGGTCGAGCCGGATCGCTGGGGGGAGATTTCAACGGTTCCGGGCTGCCTGCCGATCCCGCTGACGGTTGCGGCACCGGCAGAAGCGATGGATCGCTGAGTGATTCCTCGGACCGGTAATAGCAGGGATTGGGCTGAATCTGACGCCAGCAGGTTTCGTACACTCCGTAAGCAGGCTGGCAGTGAGGGTGAATCACCGGGTACAGGCTTTTTTTGTGGTTACTTTGCTGACTGAAATAGATCCTGCGATGGAGCTGATGACTCTTACGGCACATCCAGCCGGCATTCTCCTCGCAAGGATCTGAGTGGCAGGGGACCGTCTCGGATTCGCTGCGCAGAACCGATTCGATCGGTGCTTCAGAGTGAACCGGGGCAGCCTGGCCGACAGCGACGACTTCTGCTCCGACATGCGTCAGGCTTCCCGCGCTCGCGCTTTGTGCAGGGGCTGGCATCGGAGCGGGTGAACTGGCCAGGAGGATGGTTTCAGAGCTGGTCAGCGTCGTTTCGTGCGATGATTCAGAGAAAAAGAGTTGCGAGCCGCCCGAGAGGACGGGAGGAAGCGATTGCTCGTCGTTTCGTTCGAGATAAGCCAGAAAAATCCCTTCCCGGTAGATCTCTCCCGCATTCGCGTAAGTGAAGCACTCAGTCATCACGCCGGGAATCGCCGCGAGGCAGGCCAGAATACGAAAAAGATTTTTCATGAGTTCAACCTTGTGAATTGTGTGGAGCCAGCATCGTTCCCCGCGTTTGTTCAACGTCTTCGTTGGGGACCACCGGGAAAGTACGAGCCGGTATTACCGAAGACCGTCGGATGACCGGTGGTTCCAAGCTGGCTGTTTGCTTTCTGTTCCGTCAGTTGAGGCTGGTTGATCTCGTTCTGCAGGGTCCGTATGGAACGTCCCAGAAGTTGCTCGTTGCGTCGAAATTCGATTTCGGGACGATACGAGCGGTAGTAGTTGAGGGCCGCGCTACGATTTCGACCTGGAACCAGATTCAAATACGGTGTGACAGTTGGGCGATTCGGAGTCCCGAAACCCTGGAAGGCAAACGCGGCTTGCTCGAAAACGAAGATCGCTGAGCAGATTGCAATGATCGTGATGATCTGTTTCATGGTCGATTCCTCGGATTCTCTCTACAGTTAACCAGCCAGGATTTTGGATGGGGACGTTTTTGTACGGCGCGGGCCGATTCGCGCCGACCCGGTTCAGTTTACAACAACCGTGGATGGAATCAAAATTCCCCACGGATCAAAGTCTGCACAATGACTGTCGATCCTCGACTCGTCCTGTCATCCCGCGAACGAATGCTGGTCCGTTAGAATCCTCCCTGATTGTTGATGTGAATGAATCGCAAGGTCTTTTGGACGCTCGAACCCAGCAGGATGAATCCGGCGATTCGTTCGAGCGGAGCAGTTGCCTTGGCAATGAAATTGTCCGTTTGGATCATCTTGTCCGCCGAAATGTAGACGCGGTCTCCAGGAAAGAGCTGGTAATTGGTGGAGGTGATTCCTTCCTGGGTGATCGCCCGCCAATGCACGTCCATAATCTGAGCAGCGTTGGTCCCCGCAGGAGCGGGCCGCGCAACCCAGATTCGCTTTGAGGAAACTTCCGAGAGTCCTTCGATCGCGGCGATCGCGTCCAGCACCGTTTCATTACCGGTGACGGGGAGTTTCTGGACTCGTTCGCCGAAGCCCCCTCCGTCCGTGATGACGTAAATCGATTTGCTGTTGTAGGCGAGTACATCAACCCGAACTTCCGGTTGATGGATGAACTGGGACAAGTGCCTCTGGAGCGTGAAGCGAACTTCTTCGAGCGACATCCCCGTCACATAGACGTCACCGTAAATCCCCAGCGAGATTGTCCCATCCGGCCGAACCAGGTGCTCTCCGGCGACCTGCTGTTTACCGGCCAGATCCGGCAAAGTGACGGAGACCTGCGGATTTTTCAATCCGATCGGGTTTCCTTCGGTGTCTCGCGCATAACCAGTCAGGTGCTTTTCGATCTGCGTTTGAGCATCCGTCAGCGTCAAACCTTCGAGTTGAACATTTCCGTAGAGCGGACCGAGGTTCACTTTCCCGTCGGGATGAATCACAAAATCTCCGTCGAGAAACTTGCTCCGAACCTCTTCTTCAAATTTGTACTGAGCCTGCAACCGTTCAGCTTCCGACAGCGGAGCGTCGGGGGATTCATTGAGATCCAGGATGATCGGCTCGGGATTCCCGAGTCGAACGTGAACGGCATCACCCACCTGGAGCGGCGCGTCTTGCGTGCGAATATTATTGACACTCTCGATCAGGAGAACATCCGGCGGTTCGACGCGATATACCGGCAGAGTGGCTTTGTCCAGTTCGCGCGGAATCCCGCTGCTGTTGATCAGGTCCAGTTCCTGCTGAATCTGTCCGGTCGAGGCGCAGCCGGCCAATCCGCTGATCAGGATTGAAACAATGACGCACAAACTGGTTCTACCATGAACCATCGAAACCTCCGGGCTAAGCTGGCAACGGTCTCAAAAGATCCGCCCGAAGAGCGGATCGTTTGTGAGACATTCCAAGATCGCGCAAAGTGCTGCTTATATCGCTTCTCGGGACGAAGGATTCATCAATGTAAAGAAAAGTTTCGCGGTTTGCAAAAATCGCCCGAGCGATACATTTTTCCTATTGTTCGCAAATCTCCAGCAACTGAACAGACACTCTGATCAGCCCTTAGGGGCAGAAGTCTGAAAAGGTGAACGCAACACAATCTGAACAGAACTGTTTGTGAGGCTCCGTATTAAGATTGCAAATTTTATCGGAATTACCGGTTTCTCGGATTGAAGTCGTGCGGACATCGCGGTTACATTCGGGAGAGGAGATCGGTATTTTATCTAGGGTTTTTCCCGATACGCTGGAATTTTGCAGAATTAATCGATTATCACGAGGATTCGCCGTGCCAGCCTTGGTTGCAGAAGCACAAATTCACCCTTCCGATCTCTTTTCTCAGTCTGGGAAAGAAGACGAGGAATGGTGCGTTCTGCATACGAAGCCAAGATGCGAAAAAACCCTGGCTCGGATTTTACTTCAGGAGCGAATCAGTTTCTTTCTTCCCCAAGGTCAATCCAGGCGGAAAGTCCAGCGGAGGTGGGTCACGACCTCTCTTCCGTTGTTTCCTGGTTATCTTTTTTTGTACGGAACCGAACACTCTCGTCTTACTGCGCTCCAGACGAACAAAGTCGTCTCGACTTTGACTGTGAACGACCAGGATCAGTTGCAGAACGAACTAAGTGCGCTGTATCAGGTAGTCTGTTCTGGAAACGAAGTCAAAGCGGAGCCTCGCATCGAAGAGGGAGATCATGTCGAAGTTGTACATGGATCGCTCGTCGGGCTGCGAGGGACCGCATCGCGATGCGATGGTTTGACCCGAGTGATCATCGAAGTGATGATGCTCGGGCGAGGTGTTTCGGTACAAGTTGAGGATTGGATGCTGCGGAAAATTTGACCCTGTTGATTTTTTTTTCAAACATTCTAAGATGAACCGAAGAGATTGAGAGTAAGACTTTTTCTCTTAGTGAAGTTCCCATTTCTAACGGGCCTCAGAGAAGCGAGCAAAGGATTGCCGCACACATGAAGTGAAGCGGGTGCATAACCCAAGGGGACGGAGTCCGCGCGACATAACGTCTGTAAGACTTTACTTCAACACCAGCTATTTCGCCCGACCAAAATTTCCACTTCTCCTCTGCGCAAAAGGTGTGGAATTTCCTTGAAGACTACAATGCCTTCCAAGACCGATCTTTCACCAAACCGGAAGTCCGCTCCACCAAGCGACCTTTCCAACGATCGTTCCGCAGCAGTCAAACAAACCCAAGCTGCCGATTCGAGTCTGCCCCGGCTGTTCGTGGTGATCGCCATGCTCGCCGGCATCATCTGGGTTTACTGGCGGGATCTGCTGGTGATCCAGCGCACGTGGGAATCCGATCCGCAATACTCGCACGGATACCTCGTCCCCTTGATCGCCGGTTTTCTGCTCTGGACTCGGCGGGAAAGTTTCACTCCGAAAGAATGGAGCGCGTCGTGGCCGGGGATCGCTCTGCTGGCGACCGGCCTGGGAGCAAAAATCTATGCTTCCTATTATTTCATCGAAGGTCTGAATCACCTTTCGTTGATTATCGTGCTCGCCGGAGGAGTCGTTTGCCTCTGGGGAACCGCCGGCCTCAAATGGGCGTGGCCGGGTGTCTTGTTTCTCGTTTTCATGCTGCCGCTTCCCTACCGGGTTGACGTTGCGATGCAGGGACCGTTGCGGTCCGTCGGAACATTGTGTTCGACCTTTTTCTTGCAGACGCTCGGTTTCCCCGCGTTTCGGGAAGGTTATGTCATCTCGATCGGCGAACAGTCCGTCGGTGTGGCCGAAGCGTGCAGCGGAATTCGGATGCTGATGGTCTTCTTCGCGCTCTCTTCCGCCGTCGCTCTCGTTATCGATGAATCCTGGAAGGTGCGGCTCGGGCTGATCGTCAGTGCCGTGCCGATCGCGATGATCGCGAACGTGCTGCGAATTACCGCAACCGCCGCGATGTATTATTTCTTCTCCGATTCCGAAGTCTTCGGCATGCCTGGTACAGAATTTGCGGGAAAGTTTTTCCACGACTGGGCGGGTTGGTTCATGATTCCGATTGCACTCTTCCTGCTCTGGTTTGAACTTTGGCTGCTCGACCATCTGGTAATCAAAGTACAAGACCGTCCCATGGTCATGGGCATCAACTCGAAATCCCACACTTCAGAACGAACTCCCCCCTCTCCACAAAGGAGTGCGAGTCACTCATGAAATCTCAGTCTCAGCAACCTCAATACACACCCAACGGAAAAAACATTTCCGTAGTCGCTTCCAATCCCTCGAATCAACCGATGTCGGCGAATCAGGATACAGAAGACGTAGTCCAGATGAGTCCGAGCTATCTGTGGGGGGCATTCCGGCGGAGGTGGCTGCTCGCCACATTCCTGGGCATCGTCGCGGCAATTCCGGTGGGCTATCTCGCCTGGAAATACGTACCCGCCCCTTACGTTGCCGAAGCCGAGATCCAGGTCCTCATTTCTCCGCCCCGCACGCTGTTCGAAATCGAAGAGAACCTCAACGATTTCCGAAATTTTAAGGCGAAGCAACTCAAGGAAGTCAAGCATGAACGGATTTTGCAGCCGATCCTCGATACAGATGAAATCAGGCAGCTTCCGTTGATCCGCGAAGCCAAGAAATCGCATCCGACTGAAGATCTGGGATGGCTTCAGGAGAAACTTCAGGTGAAAAACTCGACGGACGAGTTCTTCACGATCTCGCTGGAGGGGGAGGATCCGGATTCGCTGCACAAGATCGTCAAGGCCGTCTCTGAAAAGTATGTTTTTTCGAGCTTGGACACATTAGATACACGTGACATGGCGAGACTCGCAGATCTCACGTCAAAACTTACGAAGCGTGAAAAAATCATTGAGGAAACTCAGGCACAGCTCGAAGAACGAGGCATACGTTCCCCGCCCCCTCAGCGCGATTTGGAGCGGGAATCGCAGTTGGCGGAACGGGTTGATCTGATTTCCGATATCCGCAGCGCTCAGCGTGAGCTCAACTCACTCGTAGCGCAGTTGAAGGTGCTCGAACCTCCCTCCAGCCAACCGGAGACTCCGCTAACGGAGGAACCTCCCTCCAGCGAACTGGAGACTCCGGAATCGGAGGAACCTCCAGTTGAAACATCGAGCGATGACGATCTTAGTGTTCGAATCAAACAGGACGAACGCTATCGATTCATGGAGGCACGCATCAAAGTTCTGAATCGTCAGCTCAAAGATTATCTCGAGGCGGTCAACTCCGAAAAGCATCCTAAGATCATAGAACTAAAGTCCGCTATCGAGCGGGCTGAGAAAAATCTCAGTGAAAAATTCGTGGAACTGAAAAAATCGTATCTTGAG
>DATKCB010000427.1:0-3351 GCA_035513495.1 Planctomycetaceae bacterium
CCTCTGAAATCCGACGGTTCGATGATCACGGGCAAGGTCGGCAGCGATCTGAGCGAAGCAGAAGGAAAAGCCGCCGCGCGGCAGACCGGCCTCGCGCTCCTGGCGACGATCAGAAATCAACTCGGCAGCCTCGACAAGGTCAAGCGGATCATCAAGGTACTCGGAATGGTCAACGCGACGCCCGACTTCGCGACGCATCCCGCCGTGATCAACGGATGCAGCGAACTGTTCGTCGAACTGTGGGGCGAAAACGGCCGCGCCGCCCGCAGTGCCGTCGGGATGGGTTCGCTGCCAGGGAATATCTCGGTGGAAATCGAACTGATCGCCGAACTGGCGGATTGAGCTGATCGTGACTGCTTTCAACTCGACGCCAGCACCGATGCGAGCCAGTCGTTAATCTCGTTCGGATGGCTCATGGTGGGGAGGTGTCCGGCTCCCGGGATGAGTGTTTGCGATCCGTCGTTCAGTGGAGGGATGATGCGATCCTGTGTACCGTGCAATCTCGCGACGAGGATGTCAGATTCCATTCCGGACCAGATCGACATCGCCTGAATTCCCCAGCGAATGAACTCCGGCGAGGCGGCGGACACCATCTCCTTGAACAGGAGTGTTTGCGAGTCCGTCTGGAGTCCGAAGAGACGGGAGGTCAGTCTGGTCGGCATGACGATCAGGCGGCAGACACTTTTCGGCATCCAGCGCGCCAGTCGGGATGCGGCTCGCAGCAGCGGTGTGACTTCCGAGAAGGAGCAGGCACTGCCGATCAGGAGCAGTTTGCGAGGTGTGATATGCTTCGACATTTCCGCTGCGACCATTCCCCCGAACGATGATCCTCCGATGAAACAGTTCGCGTTGTAAGCGAGCGACTCCGCGAACCGCCGTCCGTAGCTTTCGAGCGTTTCGTTCTGGAGTGGAGTCAACCAGTCCGGAACTTCCAGATTGGGAAACCGAACCTTCTGAGCCTCGAACATCCGGGCATCCGCCCCGAGACCGGGCAGGAGAATGAGACGGTCGTATGGCTCAGATGACATTGGCTCAACTAATCGACGTACAAAAACTCGCTCGAATTCAGCAACGCCAAACAGAACGCTGTCAGGCTGTCGATCTTTTTTGCGTTGGTTTCCAGCGAGGCGAATTCGGTCAGAAAGCCGGTTGCGAGTTCGAGTTCGTTTTCCGTCGGTGTCCGCGAGAGGCAGCGGAGGTAGCATTCGGTGAGGTGTTTCGTCTCGTCGTCGATTGACTCGCGAACGTGTTTCGCGATGGTCCTGGCGCAGTCGAGGGAGAGCTCGGAGTTGAGCAGCGTCAGCGCCTGCGGAGCGATCGTCGATTCGTTGCGGCGGGCGCAGCTCTGGTTGGTATCTGGCTGGTCGAACACGTCGAACAGCGGGAACCGCAGATTGCGGCGGACGAACAGGTAGATACTGCGGCGTGTGTGTTCAGAGACGTCTTCGGTCACGGGCCACTGGTTCTTGAGCAGCGTTTCGAGGACTTCCCGGGGCAGCGGCGGGCGAAAGCCTTCTCCGCCCGCTTTGCGATTGAGTTGTCCCGATGCGAACAGCATCGCGTCCCGGATCTCCTCGGCACTCAGACGACGGCGGGGAAACCGGGCCAGGAGTTCGTTGTCGCGGTCCGCTGCCACGAGTTGGTTCCACGTTTCTCTCGTGTCGGGCGTCGGTCGCCCGGCGGTTCGATAGGCGGAACTGGTGACGATCGGCCGATGGAACTGCTTGAAGCTGCCGTTCATCACCAGAAACTTTCTGGCCAGAAAATCGAGCAGTTCCGGATGCGTGGGCCAGTCTCCCATCACTCCGAAATCGTTGGGAGATCGCGAAATTCCTCGCTGAAAATGCTGCTGCCAGAGTCGGTTGACGATCACCCGCGCCGCGAGCGGATTTTCGGAACTGGAAATCCAGTTCGCCAGATCGAGCCGCGAGGAGACTTCGATCTGTTTTGAAACTGGCAACAGGGCGATCCGGGGAACACCCGGACCGAGTTCGGGGCCGGGCCGGCGAAAGTCGCCCCGGATCATCAATCGGCTTTCGACATCGGTTTTGTTGTCCGCAACGAGTTCGGTCCGTTTGTTCTTTTTGAATTCGAGCAGGGGATCGAAGTACGCGCGGAGCCGGTAAAAGTCATGCTGACTCAACGGGTCGTATTTGTGATGGTGGCACGACGCGCATTCGACCTGCAATCCGAGAAAGACGGCCCCGACGGTCGCGGTCGCATCGTTCAAGACGAAATGGCGGCGTTCTTCCTGCAGGTTGATGTCGGGCATGTCGGGACCGGCGATCAGGAAACCGAGCGCTTCGCGCGAGCCGTCGGGGATCAAATCGCCCGCCAGTTGCTGCCGGACGAACTCGGCGTACGGCATGTCGTTCGCGAACGCATCGATTACCCAGTCGCGATACTTCCAGGCGTTGGTGCGGACGTGATCGTGTTCGAATCCGTCGGTCTCGGCGAACCGGGCCAGATCGAGCCAGTGCTGCGCCTGGCGCTCGGCGTACGCCTGTGACGCGAGCAGCCGATCCACGACTTTTTCATACGCATCGGGGGAGGTGTCGTGCAGAAAGTTCGCTCGTTCTTCGAGACTGGGGGGCAGTCCCGTCAGGTCGAATGTGACCCGCCGCAGGAGCGTTTCCCGGTCGGCGGGAGGTAAGGGGGTCAGTTCTTCTTCTTCCAGTCTCGCCAACAAAAACTGGTCGATCTCGCTGCGGCACCACCCTTCGTTTTTGACCGTCGGAACATGCGACTGGGCGAGCGGTTCGAACGACCAGTGATCGCGGTCGGCATCGGTGATGGGAGGTTCGGGGACGACTCCTGTTTGCGTGATGGAAGGCTCATCGGCCCACGACTGTGCAAAGAGCGTGCTGAGACCGGTTAGGCAGGTGGTTACAAACCACGAAAGACACGAAAGGGCGCGTGTATTGGAAGGTTGTGGTTTTGTTCGATCGGTATTCATTTTGAACTTATTGAACAGAAGGAAACAGAGAAAACTGAGATCGAAGTCATACTCTCTTGTCTCCTTTTTTCAGTTCCGGTATTCCTGATTTCAAAAAAAAATTGATTAGGAAGGCGGGAAAGCAGGAAGAGATGATGTTGAAGAGGGAGTGGGAACAATTCTCCTTTTCAAGTTGCATCTCTGTTTCGACGGGAAACTGTTCCAGTCCTACAAACGATCGAATTCCTCACTTTTTACTTTTCACACTTTTCGTACCTTTCACACTTTTCCCACTTCGCTCCTCACCCCAAAATCTCATGCACGACATTTCCTGCGATGTCCGTCAGCCGGTGGTCGCGGCCGTTGTGGAAGTGGGTGAGCGATTCGTGATTGAGGCCGAGCAAGTGCAGGATGGT
>DATKCB010000428.1:0-2766 GCA_035513495.1 Planctomycetaceae bacterium
CGAGAACGACTTTATTGCTTTGAGGTCAACGGGTCGTGAAATCAGGAACCCAGGAGTCCAGGAGATCCGGCTCGAAGCGTAGAGATGGCAAGTCGGCACGGAAGGCCAGCCCGGACGCGTTGCACCCAAACCGGCTTCGTCACATTCTCGCTCCCTCCCCCTCCTGGTCTCCTGGGTTCTTCATTCATTCAATTTGAACCTGTTTTTCGAATCAGGAATGCAGGAAGACAGGAAAGTAAAGATCTCTTGGGTTTGAGACGGTTTGGTTGCGGCCGTGCGCACGTTTTGAAAGGGATTGTCACGCGGAGATCGCAGGGATCGCGGAGTCTACTTGCTCAGCGTTCTCCCCGGTCTCTGCGTGAAAATAGAAAGCGACGGACGATACTCGCTCCGCCCCCGGGTAAGTATCGGCGGCAACACCCAGCCTTAAGACCGTTCGCATGCCCACCCTGCTGCGCGATGTGGGCATGCCACACGGCGCCCGGCACTCAACGCCGAGAACGACGTTATTGCTTTGAGGTCAACGGGTTCCTCATTTCGTGCGTCGAGTGGCGCTGTGGCGAATTCCCGGCTGGGCGGAATTCCCAATCCTTGCGCGCTTTGTGCATGGAAACCACCGCCCGGAGAAAACGTCCCATCTCGCTACCAGAACGAGATTTAGAGTCACGATTGCGGTCCCGTCCAAGCGGCTGAGTTGCTTGACATTCGTGTGCGACACGGATAAATTCGGTAGCTAGGGAGAGACTCTCTACATGGAGAGTTTCTGATATCCAGCAGGAAAAACGGGGAGTTTCCCAGCTTCCTGTCAGTACTCCGAGAGGCAACTGAGATGTTATAAGCTTGCTACGGTGGCTGATTACTGGAGCTGCGCAGGAGAGGAATGTCCTTTTTTTGCGTCAGCAGAGTGTTCTCCAAGGGGAGCGCACTCGTGAAGTGGGTTCATGCCCGCTTTTTTTATTGATTTGATAACAGTCAATTTCCCTGACTGATGTGAGCTACTAGCTCATTTGAATGGGGCGGTCATGAACGGTAATGAAATCCTTCGAATTGTTGATGCGATCCATCGCGATAAAAACATCGACAAATCGATCGTCTTTGAAGGCGTCGAACAGGCCATTCTGTCCGCGGCCCGAAAACATTATGGCGACGAGGCGGACGTCGTGGTCGACATCGACCGGGAATCGGGTGAGCCGACCGTGAGCTGTGACGGCGAAAAGCTCGACGCCGACGTACTCGGCGACCTGCTCGGGCGCGTTTCCGCTCAAACCGCCAAACAGGTGATGATCCAACGGATTCGCGAGGCGGAACGCGATCAGCTCTTCGATGAATTTACCGACCTCCGCTCGCAACTCGTCACAGGAACAGTCACGCGGCTCGATCGAGGCTCGGCAACGGTCAATCTCGGTAAAGTCGAGGCCATTCTGCCCCGCAGCGAGCAAATCCCGGGAGAATCGCACCGGGTCGGTGAGCGGGTACGCGCCGTCATCCTGGAAGTTCGCAAGGTCGGTCCGCGCGTGAGGGTCGTGCTGTCCCGGATCCATCCCGATCTGGTCAGACGATTATTTGAAGTCGAGATCCCCGAAGTCGCCGATCGCGTGATCGAACTGCGTTCCCTCGCACGCGAAGCCGGATATCGTTCGAAGGTAGCCGTCAGTTGTTTCGATACCAAAATCGACGCGGTCGGCGCTTGCGTCGGTGTACGCGGTGCGCGGATCCGCAGTATCGTCGACGAACTGGCGGGAGAACGGATCGATATCGTTCGCTGGAACGATTCGCTCCAGGTTCTCGTCCCGAACTCCATGCAACCGGCGGAAGTCGAAGATGTGATTCTGTGTCCGATGCTCGGTAAGGTGATCGTGCTCGTACGGGACGATCAGCTTTCTCTGGCGATCGGCAAGAAAGGTCAGAACGTCCGGCTGGCCTCCAAACTGGTCGGTTGGGACATCAACGTGATGACTCAGGAGAAGCTCGACGAGAAGCTCGACGAAGCCGTCGAAGCGTTTTCCAAGGCTCCCAACGTCACCGAGGAACTCGGCGAAAACCTCGTCTCACAGGGGTTTTTCTCGTTCGAGGATCTGTCGGTCATCGAACCCGATCAACTCCAGGAACTGAGTGGGCTGTCTCCCGAGGAATGTCAGGTGATCATCGATTTCGCGGACGAAGAAGCTCTGAAAATCGAACAAGCAGAAGAACGGGCTGCCGCGGAAGCGAAATTGTCCCGTCAGATCGAATCGATGACTCCGGCCGCCGAATCCGAGGAGGTCGTTGAATCCGATGAAGTGGCCGAATCCGACGAGGTGATCGACGAAGAGCGATCGCCCGAGGACCACGCGGAGACAGAGTCCGAGGAAGCTGAAGACGCCGATGTAGCCGAGGAAGTCGACGAAGCGAGCGACGAATCTGCAGAGATCGACGATCAACACGAGCGAGAGGAAGTTTCGAAAGCTGAGGACGAGTGACCAGCGCCAATCATGTCACCGTCGTCGGTCGACGGTCAGATTTATTAAACCGGGAAGAGAGTAATCTTTTGAAAGTCAGAGTTTTTGCCCTTGCCAAAGAACTCGGGATCGACAGTAAGGATCTGATCCAATACTGCAGCGATGTCGGTATTCAGGTGAAGAGTTCCGCGTTGGCAAGCATCACTCCCGAAGAACGCGACCGTGTCGTTGCTTACTACCAACAGCAATCGGCTGCGGATAGCGGCAGCGCTTCCAAAACGGAAGAGCCGGTTCCGGTCAGGCGGGAACCGCCGATCGACCGGTCGGG
>DATKCB010000429.1:0-6064 GCA_035513495.1 Planctomycetaceae bacterium
CTTGTGGACCCCGGATCGGCTGCCCGATCTGCTCGCACAGAGCGACTTCGTCGTGATTGCTGCTCCCCATACTCCCGAAACCGAGAAATTGTTTCAGTCGGAACAATTTCGGCAGATGAAATCCTCGGCTTATCTGATCAATATCGGGCGGGGGATCATCGTCGATCTGGCGGATCTGACGGCTGCTCTGCAAATGGGAGAGATTGCCGGTGCCGGCCTCGATGTGTTCGAAGTCGAGCCGCTTCCCGAGAATCATCCCCTGTGGGGCATGGAAAACGTACTGATCACACCGCATGTCGCCGCGGCATCTCCCCGTATCTCCGAACGACATCTCGCAACGCTGCTGGAGAACATCAGAAACTACGTCTCGGGAAAAGATCCCGTCACACTCGTCGACAAGCGAAGATGGTTCTAAGTACAACGGCAGCCAGTGTTAAGTTCAAAAACACCTCATTTTGGCGCACCGAATCTCTCTTGTTGCGATGCGGCCTAACTGCTAAAAACCGCGACGGAACGCCACCGCTCCGCAGGGCAGCCCCGCTCGCGACCTGTCGAGACAGAGACTGCGTAAGATCCGCCCGCTGGAACTCGAGACAATCAAGGACGCAACTCATGGATGAGATGCAACAACACAACGATCAGTTCAACGAACAACTCATCGATCATCATCACGACCAGCACGTCGAACAGTCGTACGATCAGCCCTCCGAAGAACAGCACGATGCCCCGCGAAAACGCCTGGGAAGAGGCTTGAGCGCGCTGCTGGGAAATAATTCGTCGGGCGGATCGCACGATACGATCTCTTTCCACGCGTCGCAGCAGGACCAGATTCACATCGATCTGATCGAACGAAATCCGTTTCAGCCGCGACAGGAATTCGAAGCACAGGCGCTCAAAGAACTCTCAGACTCGATCAAGCAGCAAGGAGTGCTGCAGCCGATTCTCGTCCGTCCCTTCGAAGACCGCTATCAGCTCATCGCGGGTGAACGACGACTGCTTGCGTCGAAGCAGGCGGGATTGGAGACAATCCCCTGCCGTGTGTTCGAAGTTGACGATCGGACGGTCTGCGAAATCGCAATCGACGAGAACATGAAACGGGAGGATCTCAACGTCCTCGAAAAAGCCCAGGCATTCCGCGACTATCTCGAACGATTTCAGTGTTCGGTGGAAGATCTCGCTGCGCGGTTAAGCCTCGACCGATCGACCGTCAGCAATATGATCCGCCTGCTCGATCTTTCGCACGACGCGCGACTCGCGCTGCTCGAAAACAAGATCACCGCCGGACACGCCCGAGCCATGCTCGCGCTGGACGAACCCGGACAGCAGTCGGTGTGTCAGACGATCATCAAAGACGGCCTCTCGGTGCGTGCCACCGAACGGCTCGTCAAGGAAATTCAAAATAACGACGCGCCCGAGGGTGTGATTCCCATGGCGGGCAAAAAGACGACCGCCGAAAAAAGCAACCACGTGCAGTCGCTCGAACAGCAACTTCAAGAGCACTTCGGTGTGAAAGTGAATATCCGCCTGAAATCAGCCTCGGCAGGGCAGGTCGTGCTGCATTTCGGCACTAACGACGAGTTCGAACGGATCGTCCAGACGCTCCGCCGAGTCGCTTGATTGACGCCGCGCACAGCGCACCATAGACTGTCACCACACCTCGGGATGTAGCTCAGCCTGGCTAGAGCGCCTGCTTTGGGAGCTGGAGGTCGCAGGTTCAAATCCTGTCATCCCGACTTTTTTTCGGTTTAGGCCGAAAAAATAGAGAGAGTTGAGAGTCGAGTTTCTGTTTGAAGTTCCACGAAAATCTGAGACGTTACGATCTGATCAGTTGTCTCTTGTATCCTCGGTCTCCATATCTCCTCTCCATATTTTATAGTAAATCCCGCTCGGCGGACCAATATTGATCGAAACCCGCATTGGGTCAACGGTCCGCATAGCAGCCCCTGCATTGCGTCTCGCGTCCCGATCAGCCAGCGGAGGATTGATCGTTCGACTCGGTCGATGTCCGGCGTGGTACTTCGCACGACCCGCGAAGGCGGTGCGACAGCGCGCGGAGAATCGCATCGAGTACGGCGTCGAGCTGCTTGCCGACATCTTCGGCGAGGAACCGTAGTACGAGATAGCCGTGCTCCTGCAGCAGCAGATCCTTGCGGCGGTCGCGTCGGTAGGCTGCGGTGCTATCGAGATGCTGCGGACCGTCCAGTTCGATCGCCAGCCGCGCTTCGGCACACAACAGATCGACCTCCAGTCGTCCGTTTCCATCGAAAGGGATGGGCAGTTCGGCGTTCAGGCGGAACCGGTCGGCGGTTTCCGGCAGCGTCTGCAATCGGCGGTAGAGAAAGGCTTCGGTCGCGCTGCGCGCGCGATCGATCCCGACGTCATCCGCGGAAATCGTCCGTGCCGCGTGAGTGAACAAGTTTGCCAACGGAGCATCGACGCCGTCTCGGATCAGCCGTTGAATACTCGCTGCGTATTCGCTTTTCCACTGCCGATCGACGGGCAGAGGGACGTCCGCCGGCCAACCGGGAACTGAGCTGGCTGGGAGGAGAATTCGATAGCCCACCGCCTCGTAACCTTGGCAGCGCCGGTCGAACATGCGGGCCAACATGGGGACATTCAGATCGGCGTAGTCGTACACACGCACCTCACGTTTGCGATGATGCAGCCGGTGCAACCGCCCCACGTATTGCGTGATCGTGCCGCGCCACGAGACCGGCAAGGCGAGAAAAAGCGTGTCCAGTCGCGCATCGTCAAAACCTTCCCCGATGTAGCGTCCTGTGGCGATCAGGACACGCGGCTCGTCGTCTGGGATCGCCGCGAGCTTGGCGGTAACCTCGCCAATTTCCTTTCGACTTTTACCTCCCCGTAAAACTACCAGATGCTCAATCTGGGATGACAGCCGCTCCACAAGCGCGTCAAGGTGCTCGTTGCGTTCGGTTAAAACGAGTGGGGATCGACCGCTGCTAACAGTCTGAAGCACGTCATCGCAGATGAGTTGATTGCGTTGTTGATCCGCTATCAATTCTGAATACAACTCTTGAAATTGCACGCGACGATCTTCGGCGGCAGATTGCAGCGAACAAAAACCGGTGGGACGGACGTGCACGATATGTTCAAACGGTCGCGCGTTCGCCTGCTCTTTTGCGTCAACGCGATGGCGAATCGGACCGCATTGCATGAAGATAATCGGGTGATGACCGTCTTTGCGCGTGACTGTGGCGGACAGACCTGTGACGAACTTCGCTTTCGCTTGACGGACGACCTGTTCGAAACTGGTTGCGGAAAGATGGTGGCATTCATCCACGACGAGATGCCCGTAACTTCCAACCAGATCGTCAATGACCCTCTTTCGAGACAAACTTTGAATCAGCGCGACGTCGAGCGAGCCTGTCGGTTTCCGGCGACCGCCGCCGATGCGACCAATTTCCCTGGCTGGCAGATTCAGAAATGTCGCCAAACGCTCGACCCATTGCTCCATCAATTGGAGGCGATGGACGACAACCAGCGTACTAACGCCGCGCTGCGCGATGAGCCACGCGGCTACGACGGTCTTTCCAAAGGCGGTCGTGGCAGCGAGTACGCCCGTGTCGTGAGCCAGCATGGCATACGCGGCCGTCTCCTGATCGGAGTGGAGTTCCCCTTGAAACCGGACTTCCAGCTTGTCACCGGAAGTTCGTTCGTCTCGGATGGTAATGCCGATCTTCAGATCCGCCAGCAGTGATTGCACTTCGTCGAGGCAACCGCGAGGCAGTCCGAGATGGAGCGGATGGTCCTCGGCGCAAGCGATGACGCGCGGTTTTCCATAGGTCGGCAGACGCAGCGCCTGGGCCTTGTAGAACTCGGGATTCTGAAACGCCGCCAATCGAACGAGGCGGTTTTGCAATCCGGGAGTCAGTTGGTCTTTCGCGATGTAGAGTTGATTCCCCAGAATCAAATCGAGTTCGTTCGGCAGAGGTTCGTCAGAGGAAAGTTCATTTCGGCGACGGGATGGAGGTGCCAGCCAGGGCTGAGCGTCTTCCGCTTCCATTGGGAAGAGTCGCACTCCGATGACGCGCCCCGCTCGTTCCGCGCGCGAGACGACCGTCTCGGCGGTCGCTCGATCGATTCGAGAAATCCCGGAGAGCAGCGCCCATTGGTCGGCTGTCGGCTCGAAGTCGTCGTCGAGGAACACTGAGTGTCCTCGTTCGCGCGGTACTCGCTGCAAAGGGAGCGCGATCAGGTTGCCGAAACCCGCTTGAGGGAGCGTGTCCTGATTCGGAAAGAGTCGGTCGTAGGAATCCAGCCCAATGGCCGGCTGACGATCCATCGTTTCGGTCAACAAGTACGCACCGAGTTTGCGGGCCAGCGTTGCGGGGAGCGCCTCTTCAAAAAACAGCCACAGATGACCTCCGTTTCCGCTCCGCGATCGCTCTAATGCCACTGGCAGGCCAATGCGACGGCACGTTTCCAGCACCGCCCGCGCATCGTCCTGCCAGTTCTGCTTGTCCAGGTCGATGGCCAGAAAAAAACACGTTTCATCACGCAACAGCGGATAAACTCCCATCACGAACTCTCGCCCCGTTTCGTCCCGGCCAGTCAGATGTTGCCGAACGGTGTCATCGGTAACGGGTAGAAACCGTTGGTGCGGGCAGGCGTTACATTTGATCCGGGGCTTGTCGCACACGCCGCGAACCCACTCGTTTCCACACGCGGGCGCATACCCCGACTTGCCCGTGCGGAGGTTCTCGAACCGGCGCGCATAGACATCCTCGCGTCCCCGAAAGAGCGAACGGAACAGGCCGATCTTGGCTTCGGGTGGAGAGAAGTGGTGGATCGGAATGTGTTGCCGGCTCATGAGTGAGTAACTTCCGGAATAATCTTTTCACCGTATCGGCGGGTTTCAAACGGGGAACGCGGAACGCGAAACCGCCAGTATCCCAGTCGATTTCGGAGAATGGGAGTTCAGAAATCGATATCCTCGACGCGGGCGATCGAGTTTGCTGAAGACAAGTACGAGGTCGGCGATTTTCGCTGCTTGCGGATCGTCGAGAAACTTTCATCGATGATTTAAAGACCCTCAGTTGGCTTCCCCGACATCCCTGATGCTGACCAGTTTCAACCGTCCGAACGGATTGTACATGGGCATTCCCGGAGAAAACTTTTCATTCGGTGTTGCGACTGCCTGAAAACGGAGAGAGAGTTCATCGGCCAGCAAGTGACCGTCTCCGATCGGTTTGTCACCTCGGCAGACGTACCTGACGACATCGATGAGCGCGTCTTGATGAGCGTCTGCGTCGGAGCGTCGCATGACGAACTCTGGGTATCCCAATACATGCATCCCCATCGTCCAGACTTCGTGCTGACCCTGGATAATGCTCACAAACGCGAAGCTCACGGCATCCGACGTGGCATCCTCGGTCATTTCAATCCAATCGCTTCCGCCGTGTGACATTCCGCTGTTATCGATGAACACACCGGCTCCTCCCGCTTGGATAATGGCCGCTCCCGCCTGCATCATTTTCTCGGTCGCCGTCAGAGAACCGCCCGGTCCGCACAATGCGATATTGACCGTATAATTTCTGACTCTTGCCAGTTCATCGGTGGTGGCGGGCCGACGACAGGAGGATTCGAACACCTCCGCGAATCGCTCGTCCGGTGGCATGGGGATCAATTCGATTTCCGTCCCGTCGGGCAGGAACAACGCCTCGGGAGTGATTCGAAAACCGGTCGGCATGCGCTCGATGAGTTCGCCCGGATGCGCCCAGTTGCCGGGAATGCGTAACGTCGTCTGGACCGAGGTGTCTGAATCGTGCATCGATCAATATTCCACAATAACCTGAGTGAGATTGGGATGATTCAGCCATCGAACCAAACAAGTATACGCATGAATATAATGTTCGTAAATACTGATCTCGGGATCAGCACGGAAAACTGATCGAAGCCCGTTTCACGCAATCACTTCGTTCACAACTTTTCCGGCCACGTCGGTCAAACGAAAATCTCGACCGGCATAGCGATAGGTCAGTTTTTCATGGTCGATCCCGAGCAGGTGCAGAATCGTCGCGTGCAGATCGTGCATGTGGAC
>DATKCB010000430.1:0-12075 GCA_035513495.1 Planctomycetaceae bacterium
GGGCACGCATAAACCTCTGGCATGAGCGTCGCCAGATCGACGTTGTTGGGATGGTCCCAAGACACGTTATAATCGTATTGTTCAGCAACGTTGCTTTCCTCAAGGAAGGGGAGAATCGCCACATTGGCCTGCGCTGACTGAATTTGCACAGGCGAGGAATAGACGCCGTGCCAGTCCGCCCAGCCGGGGGGCAAAATACTGTAGACCTCGTGGTAGTTATGCAGTGCCAGTCCGATCTGCTTGAGATTGTTCTTGCAACTTGCACGACGGGCCGCCTCGCGGGCTTGCTGGACTGCGGGAAGCAACAGCGCAACAAGTATCGCGATGATCGCAATCACCACAAGAAGCTCAATCAGAGTGAAGCCGGATCGGCGCGCTTCAGATTTCGGAAAAATCATGTAAATCTCCTTGGAGCAAGAGTTTATGTCACGAAAATGGCCTGCCGGAAACGTTTAGCTAGCTACGGCTGGCCCTCGGAGGCACTGGCTATTCGCTGGCGGGAAAACACAGGATGAAACTGAGACTCAGTCTCATTTTCGGTCATCTTAGCCAAGTTTTTAAAAAAAACCACTGAACCGATCGACTTTGAATAAAAAATTACGCGAACATATCCCTAGCCCGGATTATTCACGGGGTTGATGGATATCAACGTAACTTGATATTAAACATTCGATTGCGGAAAGAGATCAAAAAACGGTGAGTTGATCAGCCGCAACGCGCGGGGTAGCCCGGCCAGTTCGTTCAGAACTGGCCGGGTTGCTTTCAGCAACAAGATGACTCACCATCCCCTCCCGAATCCGCCCAGAATCTCGCTTCCAGACCGAAGTCCGTATCGTATCACCCCGCGCAACGCCGTCCAAGCACGTTTCTCCTCGCCGGATCGCAACTTCCGCCGATCCTCCTCTGCTGTTGCGCAACAAAGTCACCTTTGGTAGAGGACGCATACGAAAGCGGAAAGCGGAAAGCGGACGGGGAATTTCAAAGGTCAAAACCCCAATGTCAAAGGAAATCTGAAATCAGAAACTCGAACGGTCTTTCCTACGCGCGTCTTTGCGTCTTTGCCCCTTTGAGTCGAAACCAGCGCTCCGACGCGCAACATCGAATGGTGAAACAAGCAACAATCCGAAAAAATTCCGAAACTACTTTAAAACCGTCCAAAACTCCCGGGTTTCATCCAAAGATCCCAAAGATGGAAAGATGTGATCTTCCACATTTCCCACCTTTGACAAACCCCGGGAGTTTTTGAAATCGAGAGAGCCGAGTTGTGAAACAAGCAGGAGACAAGGATGTCGTGTTTATCCCCCAGACAGGGATGTCCGCCGGACGGTCCGCGCAACAGGATTTGCACCGTACGACTGTCTTCCAGCCCGTTGAGAGGAGGCTTCGGAGCATCTACGTCGCGCCCGAACCCCCCTCTTAATCTTCCCCTTACCAAGAGGGAGAAACCCCGGTTGGCTCACGCCAACCGCAAACAGAGTTCGATCCCTGAAAACGGAATCCCGTTCTTTGACAATTTGTGTGAATTAACCCAGCGGCCAAGAAAGCGGGGCGGTTCGGTAACGAGATCGCAGCACAGAACGAGCGCGACAAAGCACACAGTGGCAGGCTGGTCGAGACGTCTCATCTCTACGGACTGAGCTGCCAGCCGTACTTGTTGAGTTCGAGAATCAGGAACACAACCCCGGCGATCAGGCCGGAGGTGGCGACGAGCATCAGGCCGTCGTAAATCCCTGGCGAATTAGAGCTTTGTGGTGACATGATCGTCCTTCTCGATAATACCGTTTTGAACTCGTTGGACGAGCGTTCCGACCGCTTCGTCGGGAGCGACGTTCACGAGCCGAATTTTCCCCAGATACATGGGGCGTCCCTCATTGCGCGACGCGGGACGATAAACTTTCAGTTCGTGACCTCGCACCAGTCCGTCCCGCTCTCCCAGAGAGATTTTGATGAGGATTTCCTGACCGCGGGAATCCGCCTTGCGGGCATCGAGCACCAGACCATCGACTCCGGGAGGAGGCGCCTGTCCGAGCAGATACTCTTTGGGGTCCTCGTCGAAACCGTTCGCCTGGGCGATCAGCTTCCAGTTTGCGATTTCGGCCAGCGCCGCTTCGTGTTTACGCACCATCTGTTCCATCGTCTTCTGATTGGCGAACAGTTCGTCCTGCGCGGCGCGGAGCCGGGAGGCGAGGTTGCGCATCGTTTCGTGCAGTTTGTTGTTGACGCCGCGCGCGATCAGGGCTTCTTCCCGGCGGGCTTCGGCTTCCTGCTTGGTCAGATTCGATTCGGCATCGAGTACGCCCTTGAGCGTATCGGTTTCTTCCAGTCGTTGCGTCAAGGCAGCGATGCTGGCGTCTTTCTGCACGACCTGATTTTCAGCGAGCAGAGCCCGCTGCTCTTCGGCCGTCGCTTTTTCGGTCAGTTCCCGTTCCTTGGTTTCCCAGGCGGTCTTGGCATCGTTGTATTCCTGTCGCGTCGTCTGCACCAGTTGGGTTTGATTTTCCGCTTCGGCCTTCCAGTTGGCATGACTGACGTACACAGCACCTGCGAACCCCATGAAAAAAATGGTCAAGACCATTTGTACAACGATCAGAACCTTGCCGACGAATGTCATCTTGATGTCCCTTTAACCCTGGGAAAAATTCTCTGTGAAACCGTGCGATCCGGCGATCGCTATTTCGAGCCGACGGCGTCGTCGTATTTCTGTTGTTTTGCAAGCTGCTGCGTGCGTCGTTCCATCTGACCGATACTCCCTTGCAGGAGCGCGAGAATGTCTTCGAGTTCCTTGGATCGTTCGACGAGTCGGTCGCGGTCGGCCCGGACCAGTTCGAGTTGATCTCGCAACCGCAGCACGTCTTCGCGGTGCAAGCCGAGTTCTTTATTGAGTGCAATCGTCTGTTCCGACATCTGTTTGGAGATCGCATTCGCGTCGGAGATTTCCTGGTTCAGTTGGGTCAGGAACACCGAGAGGTTCTTTTCGTAAGTCTGCAAGGCTTTCAGATCCATCTCTTTCAAGGTCTTTCGATCGACGATCAGAGCTTCCAGCGATTCGATTTGCTGATCGAGCAGGCGTTCCTGTTCGGTGTGCCGGGTCTTTTGATCTTGCAGAGCTGCCAGCACCACTTCGGCAGGGTTTTCGGATTGCTTGCTGAAAGTGGATCCGACGGATCGCGATTTGGCGGAATAGGTCGTCTTTTCGCCTTTCGTCACTTCAAACGTGTAGTCGGTCAGATCCTCACCCATTCCCATCCAGTTGGGACCGCCGATCAGCACGGCGGCGGAAAACGCCATGAAGGAGAGCGAAGCAAAGGCCATGAAGACCACGAGTACTTTGGCTGCTTTGTTCATGGAAGTTCGAGCGTGTCTATGAGAAGTGAGTCCGAATGATTTCCGGAAGTACGGACGATGAACACCATCTTTCCCGGAACTGACCGTAAATCCTACTATAAAAGCTTTCGCTAGCTAGCGTCAAATAGAAAGTTCCTTCCGCACATCCAAACCTCGGATTCCTGAGCCGGTAACGTGAGCCGAATTCCCCTTCCTGACATAATCCCTGTAATCGGACATCGAACCTTCCGTGGGGGAAAATTTGAAGAATTTTTCATCATTTGAGCAATTTGAACACCCCCGAAGGCCAAGTCATTCCCGCTTCGGGAAAATCGGGGAAAATCTTTGTAAACGCCTGATTTCTTCGATTCTCTGACTCTTCTTTTTGTTTAGAGTGATGGGTCTGTCGAGATGATCCTTTCGGGAATTTTACCGGACGGACATTTCCCGAATTTTTGATCACGCAACCTCTTATCGAGCACTCCGATTTTTATCGAGCACTCCGATTTCCGTGCGAGGAACATGTGGCCGCCAACGACGAGACCGACGCCCGTAAGTTTTACGAACTGATCACCGAGGACGGGAAATCCATCTTCGTCATCAAGAAGAGTTTGACCGAAACTAACTGGTCCGACATCGATCTGGTCGGTCAGGAGATTCTGAAGTCGATCGAGCAGATCTCACGCCCGCAACTGATGCTCGATCTCTCCGAACTCGACTACATGGGTTCGTCCATGGTCGCCTTGCTGCTTCGAATCTGGAAGCAGGTGAATGCGCAGGAAGGGCAGATGGTCTTCGTCAATCGGGAAGAGGGGATTTATGAAATCCTCAAACTCGCAGGACTGACGAAGATCTGGACAATCTGTGAGTCGCGGGAGGAAGCTTCGAAGCACCTGGTCTCGCCGTTGCAGCAGACGGGAAAGAACCTCACCCCCCTGCTCGCGATCGGAACACTCATCGCGACGATCGTCGGACTCGGTTCGTATCTGATGCTGCATTTCGAGACGACGACGGTCGACACCGTCACGCTCGGCAAACTGCAAATCGCAGGAAGTATTGTGGCAATGATTCTGAGTCTGTGGCTGATCAAATCGACCGCAGGCAAGTCGCGTGCTGCGAGTTTTCTGTTGTTTCTGCTCGCCTCGGCAGTTCTGTCTTTGGGCTTCCTCGATGTTCGTATCCCCGGCTTAGGGAATTCCGCCGACGTGAATCAACCTCAGCAGAGTTCCACTCCCGCTGTCGACCTCGGTGAATCGGAATCGAGCGACGAAACTCCCCCCAGCCTGATCGAAGACACCGACGAATCGAAAAATACAAACGGCGAATCGGACAAGCCCGCACCCGATTCTGCCGATCCATTGACCGCCCCCCAGCCTGAACAAGGGACACCATGACTCAGTCGGCACCTCACGACCAGCAACGTGCGCTGCGAGAAGAACTTCGGGCCCTGTCCGATGTCGTGGCTCCCCGCGAACTCATCGATCTGCTCCTGGAGCGCGCATTCCAGAATCGCGCGACCGACGTGCATCTCGATCCCACGCGCGAAGGACTGCGAGTCCGCCTGAGAGTCGACGGACTGCTGCACGACATTGTGACTCTCCCCAACGAGATGAAATCGCAAGTGATTTCCCGGCTGAAACTGATGGGGAATATGAACATCACCGAGCATCGGCTCGCTCAGGACGGCCGCATCTCGGTGACGGTCCTCGGGAACAGTCGCGACATCCGGGTCGGCGGCGGCCCGACGATTCACGGGGAACGACTGGTGCTGCGTCTGATGCCCGATCAGCAGGTCATGCCGGGGCTTGACGAACTCGGATTCGAAGCATCGCAGCTCAAACTGATCCGCAAAGCGCTCACCTGTTCCTACGGAATGATTCTGAGTGTCGGCCCTGTCGGTTCGGGGAAAACCACAACGCTCTACAGTTGCCTCGAACTGCTGAACGGTCCCGAAAAAAGTATCATCGCGATCGAAGATCCCGTCGAGCGGAGAATCCGAGGCATCAATCAGATCCAGGTCGAACCGAGCATCGATTTCGGATTCGTAAGCGCGCTCAAAGGAGCGCTCCGGCAGGATCCGAATATCATCATGATCGGCGAGATACGGGATTCCGAAACCTCACAAATCGCGTCGCGTGCGAGTCTCACGGGGATTCTCACGCTGAGCACGCTGCACGCGAACGACGCCGCTTCGGTCGTGGGAATCTTCCGCGAATATGGAATCAAACCACTGTTTATCGCCGACAGTTTACGCTGTCTCGTCGCGCAGCGGCTGATCAGAAAAACCTGCCAGCATTGTCTCGAAGAGTTCGACCCGGACGAGGTCACTCTGGCGGAACTCGGACTCTCTTCCGTTTCCGAACTCGAAAAGCCGCTGGTCAAGGGGAAAGGCTGCAATCACTGTTTCGGAACGGGCTACTTCGGGCGAACGGGGATCTTCGAAGTGATGCTGCTCAACTCCGATCTCCGATCGGCGATTTTGCAGGGCGCGGGCCCGAGAGAGTTCAGGTCACTCGCGATGGATCACGGAATGCAGACACTCGAACAGAGCGCCCAGCGCAAGGTACTCGCAGGCGAAACCACGCTCGAAGAATTCCACCGCGTCCTGGCAAACTACGATTGAGACAGCGGCCAAGGCGTCCCGAGAAAGGGTTGCTCCCTCGAAAAGTTCACTCGTCCGTGGGGCGATTTCGGCCGCTCAGTAACGCGAGCACTGCGGCGAACAGCGACGCACCGATCACCGCCCAGATCACGGGGAAGTTCTGATTACCGATGCGGATCGGGAGCAGTTCCGGCAGCTTGGCTTTCTGCGCGATCAGTTGTCCAACCAATGCACCAATAAAACCCAGTGCGATCGAAGCGAGACAACCGACACCTTTTCCACCCACAAGCCGCTGCGCGATACTTCCGCACACCCCCGCAATCACTAACAGTATAATCACCTGGATCGCTCGTTCGGAAAGCATGGTTAATCACCTTTCGACTTCGGATATTCTCAAGTTCACAAGTCGCCATCAGACTGTCAACTTACGGTCTCTGGCAGCGACTTTCCATTCATCGATCACTCGACCCTTCGCGACGATGTAGGCGGATTTGTGCAACGCCGATGTCGGACAGACGTGCCACGGAATCGCAATCAATTCGTCACCGGGTACGTATTTGTGTGCCTCGGACGTCTGCAACACCAGATGCTCTTCGTTCTGCAGAACCTGTTTGGCGTCGGGCAGATCGGGAAACACGACGCGGCTCCCCGCGGGAGGATCCGACGCGACCGCTTTGTATCCGAGGTCGAGTGTCAGACGATCCTCCGTCGGACGGCTGATCACGCGGGTCAACAGAACC
Source organism: Planctomycetaceae bacterium (assembly GCA_035513495.1). Taxonomy (GTDB): domain Bacteria; phylum Planctomycetota; class Planctomycetia; order Planctomycetales; family Planctomycetaceae; genus DATKCB01. The sequence goes on from DATKCB010000430.1 coordinate 6,667, forward strand.
GCAGCCGGAGTAAATTTCAAATCGGGGAAATTGTTCCGGTAATTGGCGTCCCAGAATACACACGTTCCCGGAGACAGCTCGATCGTCGGATCGGTCATTCCTGCATAAATCGGAAACGATCCCGTCCCTCCGCAGACGAGTCGCGGTACGGTCATTCCTTCCTCGACCAGTCGATCGCGAAAGAGTACCACCTTGTCGAACTCACCCGTCACCGCCTCGGTTCGTTCGTCGAGCGAAACCTGATGCTGGTGTCCATCGTAGACATGAAAGCCGGCCGGGATAATTCCCGGCAGATTCGAGATTTCGCGATAGAGTTCATCGGCTCTGTCTCCAACTTCGATACCCGTGCGGTGCTGCCCGGTGTCGACATCGAGCGCCACGAGTATGTCGATCCCCGCCTCGGACATCGCGTGGGAGAGCTGCCGCAATGGGCGGGAGTCGTCCGCGGTCACGATGAAGGTCACATGCGGGAAGCGTTGCCGGAATTCCACACAGCGGTGAATGTTGGGACCAACGATGTTATACGCCAGAAAGATATCCTTCACACCGGCATCGGCGAGCATCTCGGCTTCCGCAAACGTCGCCGCTTTGTGCTTGAGGATCCCTTTCTCGAGTTCGAGCTGCGTCACTTCGCGCATCTTATGCGTCTTGCAGTGGGGACGAATGCGTCCGGGATCTCCGGCAATCGCAATCATTGCGTCGAGGTTCGAAATCAGATGCTCCCGAAAGATGACGTAAGAGGGGGACAACAACTCGGAGGCGTTCTCGATGAAGTAGTCAGCGTTAAAGTAATCAGTGTCGGACAATGGTGTTCCTTCGTGCTGGAAATCAGAGGAATCGGAGAACGTTCTATTGTTCGGCACTTCGAAATAAAACACAATGATTCATTATGAAATTGAACCACTCTCGACATCCGGCGATTTCTCTCTGCACAACCATTGTGCTGCTGTGGGTGATTGGATGCGATTCCGCAGGCAAACCCGCGACGGACACATCCGGAACGATGAAGAGTGTCGAGGAGCAGCACGATCTCAAAGCGTCTCAGTCCGAACGAACGCTCCCCGAACTGGGAGCTGCCAACCAGGGAGAAACCGGGCTGTCGATTGCGGAGCCAATCTCGGAACTTGTCCCTCAACCGGTCGTGCGTCCTGCATTTGTTCCTCCGAAGCACGATCTGCTGCAACTGGAAGCGGCGGGAATTCACAAGTACGAATCGAAATCGATGATTCTCTATTCGGACATCGATCCGAACGTTGCACGAACTCTTCCACCTCTGATCGATCAACTGGTCCCGGCCCTGGAAAATTATTTTCAGCCGCTCCCCCCCGCATCCGACGGCTCGCCGTTTCAAATTGTGGGCTACGTGATGAAAGATCAACTCACGTTTCGCGAACTCGATCTGGTTCCGCCCGATCTCCCGTTCTTCAAGACCGGCCGACATCGAGACTATCGATTCTGGATGATCGCCCAGGAAACCGATTACTACAACCGCCATCTGATGCTGCACGAGGCCACGCACTGCTTCATGACGATTCTCCCCGGAACGAAATTACCGAAATGGTATTTTGAAGGCATGGCCGAATTGTTCGGAACGCATCGGCTTGACGAGCAGGGTCGGTTGACGTTTCGGGTCATGCCCGACAATCGCGAGGACTTCGATGGTTGGGGACGCATTAAAGTTCTCCGCGAGACGATGGATGCCGGCAACATCAAGCGGATGGAAGACATCTTTGCTATCACGAGCATCGATCCCCAGACAGAAATGGTCGATTATGCCTGGTCCTGGGCGCTTGCCTATTTCCTCGATCACCATCCGCGCTACTCGCAGCAGTTTCGCTCGCTCAAAGACCACTGGCTCGCAGGTGGTTTCGAGGAAGAATTTAACGAGCGGATTGGTCTGGAACTGCTTCCGCGCTTGCGTCCCGAATGGTTATGGTTCGCCGCCTATCTGACGGAGGGAATCGACGTCGAGCGGGCCGCCATCGATTTTCGTCCGGGAAACTTTGTCGACAAAAACACTCCCCCGGCGATTGTAAAAGCCGATCGCGGATGGCAATCGTCAGGCTGGAGACTCGAAGAGGGAGATACTTATCGGATTACCGCCGAAGGACGCGTCGTGCTCGGAACCGATCCCAAACCCTGGATCTGCGAACCGCAAGGAGTTTCGATCCGTTACTACCGAGGGAAACCGCGCGGCCGGCTGGTCGGGATGATCATCGATGAAATCACCTTTCCCGATCATCCGTTTTACGTGCTTCCACCCGACTTTCTGGACAGTCTGGAGTCGATCGATCTGGGCCGGGACATGACGCTCATCGCCCCGCTGTCGGGAACGCTGTATCTCCGAGTCAACGATCTGTGGGGCGAACTGACCGACAATACAGGCGAGTTTCGAGCGAACATCGAACTGGTGAAATCGCGCGGGCCTGTGGTTCTGCCGTAAATTAATCAGCGATCGACTGCGTCAGCAGCGGTCCTTCCGTCGAAGTGCCGCCTGTGCGAACGGTTTTTCGGACAACGAGTGGCCGAGAGGTGTGAACGACAGGTCGAGATCGTAGGACCACTGGCTCAGTGCGCCAGGTGATTTTGTGTTCCAGCTTCTGAAACTCTTCCAATCGGGCGCTGTTGCGGGGATCGATCAGATTGGGAGCTGAAAACGATTGCGGCTTGGGAGCCTCCGGGGTGTTCGGTTTGCCGGCCTCTTCCTCTTCCTTTACTTCGACGGGAGGGGTTTTATCCATCGGTAGCCCGACCCCAGTCGCATCATCGACTTTCATTGGTACTTTGAAGCTTTCCCTGCCCAATCCGGGAAATTCTTCTTCGGTATCGGGTGACGTCTTGCGAAAGTTGGGGTCGTCCATCGGGTTTTCTTCTTTGTCGTAAGTTGACGGAGGATTGTCCGGTGTCGGTTTCAGAGGTTCATTGGTCGTTGAAAGAGCGCAATTCCCCGTCGCACAGTTTCCGGCGTCACAGGCACCGACACCGCAGGGAGAACATCCGCAAGGAGACCCCCAGGCATTTCTTCCCAATCCAAAAAACGACGTTCGGGCACCCCTACCGCAGTAAGGATTCGGCACCAGCGGCGCGAAGGGATTGTATCCGTAATTCCCGGTTGGTCCGTAATAACTTGTATACGTTCCATATCCCGGAGAGCCTTGATAACCGCCAAACGAGTTGCAGAACGGCCACAGTGCTTCCGCAGCAGAAGTTCCCGCCAGCAGGAAAGCCCCGCACAAAGCTGCGAATTTCAGGGATGTTCTGGAGATCATGATGGCCTCGTTGACAATTGAGAGTGTTGTGGCGAAGGGGTGCCGGATGGGAAAGAGTTCTCCCTTCCATCAAACCTCACGATTCTCCAAATGTCAACGATTGATTCGCGCGCAAAGTTTGTTCTCAATAATTCGGAAAGGTTCGTAACGATTGGGAGAAATAGATCGGTTGCTGCGTCGATCAGCCCATCAGCACGAGTCACTCGAAATGCTGCTTGTTTTTGAAAATCTTGCGGAACATTCAGACGATTTGGTTCCGTTTTCCGTTGCGCTCCGATTCCTGAAATCGAGAATTGACAGGATTTTGCGGATCGCAGTCCCCGTTCGTCGATTTTGCGAACGATGCATCGCTGAATTCTCCAGAGAGGAACCCTCGGTTGCCTACCAATCTGCGCAGAGACGTGTAATATGTCGAATTCAGGGACTGATTTATCGACGAGAAGTGCGTTTGAATCGTATCCCTCTGAGCGAGACGGGAGGTTGCTCCCACAGAGTCTGACATCGATTTGGATGAACGCAATTTTGAGCGCTCGATGAGAGATTGCGTCCGTCACATACAGGTCACGGAATGCACAGGATCAAAAAGGGTCTCGATCTGCCCATTGCAGGTGAGCCTCGACAAGACATCGAACTCGGGCATCGCGTCACGAAAGTCGCGCTGATCGGACCCGATTCCATCGGACTCAAACCGACGTTGGAAGTTCAGGCCGGAGACCGAGTCAAAGTCGGACAGCTATTGTTTACCGACAAGAAAAACCCCGGGGTCAAATACACCTCCCCAGGCGCTGGTGAAATCGTCGCCATCAACCGCGGCGAGAAACGGGTCTTCCAGTCGATCGTCGTCGAACTCGATGGAACGGAAGACTCGATCGAGTTTGCCGTTCCTCAGAATCGAAATTTCGATTCGCTCACCCGGGACAAGGTCCGCGAGTGTCTCCTTGAGTCGGGCCTGTGGACCGCCTTCCGCACTCGTCCTTACAGCAAGATTCCCAAGCCGGAAACCGTTCCCCATTCGATTTTCATTACCGCCATCGATACCAATCCGCTGGCCGCTCGCCCCGAACTGATCATTCGGGAAGCAGAAACTGATTTTACCAGCGGACTGCAGATCATTCGGCATCTGACGGACGGTGATCTCCATCTCTGCAAGGCTCCCGGAGTCGTTCTGCCTGGGAGCGATCTACCCTTCGTCAAAACGCACGAGTTCGAGGGTCCGCATCCCGCAGGGTTACCGGGGACTCACATTCATTTCGTCGATCCAGTCGGCCTCAAAAAAACCGTCTGGCACCTCAACTATCAGGAAGTCATCGCAATCGGCCGGCTGTTCTCAACCGGACGGCTCTCGACGGAGCGCGTCGTCGCTCTTGGAGGACCGAGCGTGACCGACCCGCGACTGTTCCGGACGCGACTCGGTGCGTGCCTCGATGAATTTGCCAGGAAAGAGGTCGACAAATCCACCGACTATCGCGTGATTTCCGGCTCGGTGCTGAGCGGACGGAAATCGGTCGAACCGTACAACTATCTGGGTCGATACCACCTTCAAGTATCGGTCCTGCCGGAAGAGCATACACGGGAATTCATGGGCTGGGCCGCTCCCGGCCGTGAAAAATTCTCCGTCAAGAATGTTTTCGCGTCGGTGCTTGCCGGTCGCGATAAAAAATTCCGATTCAATACGAGCACCAACGGCTCTCAGCGGGCGATGGTTCCCGTCGGCTCGTACGAACAAGTGATGCCGTTGGACATCCTTCCCACGTTTCTGCTCCGCTCGCTGATCGTGGCTGACACCGACGAGGCGCAGGCGCTCGGGTGCCTCGAACTGGATGAAGAAGATCTGGCCCTGTGCACTTACGTCTGTCCCGGGAAATACGAATACGGTCCGATCCTCCGCGACCGCTTGACGACGATCGAAAAAGAAGGATAACGGGATCCGTTTTCCATGAAATTTTTGCGACGAATACTCGATAATCTGCATCCCAAGTTCAGTAAGGGGGGGAAACTCGAAAAGTTTTACCCGCTCTACGAAGGGATCGACACGTTTCTGTATTCCCCGGATGAAGTCACAAAAGGGGCTTCGCACGTCCGAGACGGGATCGATCTCAAGCGGATGATGACCACCGTCATCGTCGCTCTGATCCCCTGC
>DATKCB010000431.1:0-4789 GCA_035513495.1 Planctomycetaceae bacterium
AGCGGTACTCTCCGAACCGCAACCGAACAATTGCTGATTTCCAACGCGGTCGATCAATCGCTTTCGCGTGTCGATTTCTCGACCTTTACCGGACAAAAGGTGTTTCTCGAAGAAAAATACATGGACGGGATCGATTCCAAGTACGTGCTCGCGTCGATTCGCCATCGTTTGATCCTGCACGGTGTCAAACTGGTCGATAAAAAAGAGGACTCCGATGTGACGGTCGAACTGCGCAGCGGCGGAATCGGGACCGATTTACAGGAAATGTACGTCGGTGTTCCCGAAGTCACACTCCCCGGCATGGTTTCGATTCCCGAAGTGAAACTGATCACGAAAGACGGCCAGTCGGCCGCCGCGAAAATCGGCATGGTCGCTTACGAGACCAAAACCGGGGACATCTACGGACACGGGGGAGTCTCACTCGCGGAATCCGACCGCAATAACTGGTACGTGCTAGGAGTCGGGCCGTATCAGAACGGGACGCTCAATCAAGAAAAAATCGAGGCTCGGGAGGCGTCCGAACGATCCAACCCCCTGCCGCTTCCGAATCAAGTGGCCTTCGAGCAACGGCACCAGTCCCACCTCGAATCCGACACCGGCCGCGTTCGTCTCGCGGGCGAGGAAAAACCGGAAATCTGGACAAAGTGAAATGCCTCGACGCGCGGCTTACTTCGCGCGTTCGGAACATCCGGCGTCTTGGATCGCCGGCTCCGCCTCAGGAAACCAGCGGCTCATCTCCCGCTCGAAGACCTCGAGGTAATACGCCATCCGCCGTTCGGAATCGTCGAGCGAACCCCCGAACGAACGCTTCTCCTCGAGATACACCAGCGGAACCGGGAATTCCTCAATGGTGAGATTCTTTGCGACTGCCTGAACCCAAAACTGGAGCGGAATCGCATAACCGAGTTCGGTGATCTCGAATTGGGGCAGCGCCGCCACGCGATACGCCTTGAACCCGCAAAACGAATCGGTCAGCGTCAGCCCCAGGCGATCCTCCAGCAGTTCGTTGATCAGTATGTTGATCCGCCGCCGCGCTTCGGGAGGAGTGCTGTCTCCCTCGAATTTCGTGAGATAGCGGCTCCCCGAGACGATATCGACCGGTTCGCCCGAGTCAGGGAACACCGCAGACGCGAGCTTCGGAATCAGGCACGGCTGATGCTGTCCGTCGCAGTCGATCGTCACCAGCACCTCGTAATCGTGTTCGAGGCTGTATTCGAACGCCGTTCGAATCCCCGCTCCGTAGCCGAGATTCGTCTCGTGCCGGACCACGAACAGGTCTTTTTCCCGGGCGAGCAGTTCGGCGGTTCCATCGGTGGAGCCGTCATCGACGACCAGAATGTCCGAACTGTATCGGCGAACCTGCGCGAGAACCTCACGGAGATGCGAGACTTCGTTGTAGACGGGCAAGGCCGTCAGGATTCGTGTTTCAGACATGGCGACTCCGGGAATGAACTTCGCGTGAACTTCCATTCTAGGAGCCGGGCGGGGGAGATCAATCGAGTCTCCCGTTTCGCCAAACCCCCCGTCACCCGAGAGCACCGTCTCGGGGAGAGGCTCTGTGGCAGCGAAAAACCCGCGAACTCGACAGTTTTTTTCTTCTCCGCACGTCCGCCCGCGGGGAACAATCGTGCAATCCGAACGAAAAACTCCGGCATTCGCGGGAATGCCGGAGCGGAAGTGTGGTGCGAGTTTCAAGCAGTGCGTGAAATGAACCTCGTGCGGTCAGCGGACAGGCTGCCCGTCGTTGCGCTGAATCAGCCGTCTGAGGATATCCAAGCCGAGCTCGTGGGAAATGAACTTCACGGCTCCGTCACAAAGTAAAACATTGAATCCTCCCGAGTCGTTGGATTGCTCAAACTGATCGTAGAACCCGCCGAATTTGGGTAGTTCTTTGGTAAGGTCGATGGGGATGTCTTCGGGTTTGGTCCAAGGAACGGCTCTCTTGCTCTCGACCACCATCAAGGTATTCGAGAGACCGTCGGTAAACGAAGAGAATTTCAATCCTTCCCGACCTTCAAAGCTGGTTCCTTTCCCGACGAGTGCAAAATAGGAAGTATTAGTCGTGAAGTCGTCATCCATCGGGCAGCGATATTGATCGGGGATCTGTTCGAGCAACTTCTTGTTATGCTCGCTGTCCCACGGTTCGTCCATGCGATAGGCTTCGTACAATTTCTGTTGATCGAGATAGGGCAGAATCGCGACTCGCCAACTGTGGGGCGTCTTTCCGTCGGGTCCGATCACTACCGCCGGGGGCAGATGCTGATACGCGTCGTGATAGTTGTGCATTGCCAGACCGATCTGCTTGAGATTGTTTTTCGACTGCGTTCTTTTGGCGGCGACGCGCGCTTCGGACACGGCGGGAAGCAACCAGGCGATCAGATCTTCGGCCTCAGCCCCGACGTTTGCTGATACGGAGACGACATTACCCCGAGCCTCGAATTTCAGTCCGTCCAGAACTTCGTCTGCGAGATCGGCGGCCCGCAGTTCCAAAATCGCTGCCTCATCTCTCAGACGAAGACTGGCGTTGCGAAGCGATGAAAGTGTGTTTCGCGCCAGTATCACAGCGGCTTTGACTGTGTCGGCGACAATCGCGGTTCCTTTTGATTCATCACAGATGACTAAGATTTGCAGTTCGATCTCCTTTCCCGCCGTGGCACTTCCCACCACGTGAACACCGTGTTGCCACAGAGGGGCAAGCGGAGCCAGCGCTCGCGCTTCACGTCCGTTTTGCAATTCCGCATTCAAGCCAGGACGCAAACGTTCGATATCCAGCATGAGGGCAGCATGAGTACCGGAGACCTGATCCCACGCTTCAGCCCAGCTTGCCTTCGTCGCTCCGAGTTTCCCGGCAATGATGAATCGCCGCAAGTTGTCTTCCGAATTAGAGACAACGATGGTTCGGGAATCCGGGAAGAAGCAGGTTTGTGGTCGAAACGGATTTGTGAAATAGGTCTGTCCGGCGAACTCCTTCTGTTCTGGCTTGCGGAGCCACTTTTTGAGGATTGCTTCCTGGTCAGCATCGGCTTTCAGATGAATCACCATTCCCCCTTCTCCGGGAGTTACGATACCTTGTCGCGACTCCCTGGGGAGGAACACGCTCGATATTTGCTGAACGTCGTTTACTGAAACGCCGAACAGATCCCGCAGACCCTCCTGCCGATCGACAGCCTGCTTCAGTTTTGAAAATATCGGTTGAGAAAGTAATTCAGCGGGACGAGCGGCGGCCACGAGGATCGCATCCCGGGGAATATAGGCGAGACTTAAAGTCTCGGCCGTTTTCTCTTGCGCAGAAATCGTAGTGCTCAGGCAGGACGATGAGAATATCGAACAGATAATCAACAATTGTGTGCGGATTGTGATCTGACCGATGAGCGAGGTGCGAGCGAGTTGCATGTCTATTCTCCTCAAAAATATGGGCGGGGGAACTGCCATCATCTGTGAGATCCGTCGAATCAACTTTCAAAAAAGATCACTCCGGCATTCGCGGGGAATGCCGGAGTGGAGGGATCGAAATCTTGATGAAACCTAAAACGGGTTGGGAATCGTTTGCCCGTCGTTGCGCTGGATCAGCAATTTGAGAATTTTCTCATCGAGGCTTTCCGGGATGAATCTCACGGAACCGTCGCAGATTAACGCGATAAAACCTCCTTCATAGAATCCGCCCAGTTCCTCGACATCCTTATCGGGATCGAAGGAAAGATCGTCCGGTTTGGTCCACGGAATGTCTTTTTTGGTTTCTACCGCCATCAAAGTGTTGGAGAGGCCGTCGGTGAAGTCTCCGAAGCGATTCCCGGTTTTGCTTTCGAAGGCGGTTCCCTTGCCGACGAACACGAAGTACGAGGTATTGGTTGAAAATCCGTCGTCCAGCGGGTCACGATAGACGCCGGGAATCTGCTCGAGCAGTTTCTTGTTGTGCTCGCTATCCCACGGTTCGTCCTGTCGATAAGCCTGATAGAGTTCGGCCCCTTCGATGAATGGCAGAATCGCAACCCGCCAACTGTGTGGTGTCTTTCCGTCCGGGCCGATCACGACCGCCGGCGGCAAGTGTCCGTGCACTTCGTGGTAGTTGTGCATTGCCAGACCGATCTGCTTCATGTTGTTCATCGACTGGCTCCGTTTGGCGGCGGTCCGGGCCTGCGTCACAGCGGGCACGAGCAGCGCGATCATCTCTCCCGCACCGTCTCCGATTTTCGCCGTCGCCGTGACAACGTTCTCGTTCGATTCAATTTTCAAATGATCGAACACTTCATCCATCATGTCGGCGGCTTTGAGGGCCATCGCCGCCTCCTCGTTACTTTGTCGGCTCATTTGAGTGCGGAGTGACGAGAGCGAGTTTCGCGACAGCACGATCATCGCCTTCAGTGTTTCCTCGACGCTGGCCGCTCCCTTTTCTCCATCGCAGAAAATCGAGACCTTCAGATCGAGTTCGTTCCCCGCAGTGGCTCCTGCCGCGGCATGGACTCCGTTGTTCCACATGGGCGCGAACGGACTCATCATCGCGGCGGCGGGTCCGCGCTGGAGTTCAGCGTTCAACCCGGGTCGGACTCGTTCGAGGTCCATCATCATCGCGGCGTGCGAATTCGAGACCTGCTTCCAGGCGTCCGCCCAAGTCGCGTTCGCGGCACCTCGCGGCCCCGCGATGATGAATCGCCGCATTTTCTCCTCGGACTCGCTGATCACGATCGTGCGGTCGTTCGGAAAGAACAGGTGTTGTCTGCGAAATTGAGCTTTGTAGTACGTCTGCCCCGCGAATTCCGCCGACTCAGGCGTGCGGAGCCACTTCTTGAGG
>DATKCB010000432.1:0-5247 GCA_035513495.1 Planctomycetaceae bacterium
CCGGAAGCACCGGGCAGGTTAGCTTGAACGTTACGGACGCTTCGGACGCCCAATGACAAGACCCGCTTTCAAATGCCCGAGTTGCGGAAGACAGCGTGTCGAAGTGCTGTTGTTATCGCTCTGGGACGGCGAGGATTTGTATGGACAAGCGGCGGGAGGAATGGTTGAGTATGGTACTTGCATAGATTGCCACAGTCGCTGCGCGAGACACAACAATGCTCAGCCCTTCATTCCGACCGAAGAAGAGTGGCAGAATAGTGTCGTGCTGATTGAGAAGCACCGCCAACTGGAGGAACATGGTAATGCCGATGGACTTCTTGTGATAGAGTCGTTTAATGGACATGAGAAACAAGCGGCGCTCGTGTTACGTAGCGCGTTGAAACTGACTCCAGCTGATGCGCTTGCCCTTGTGCGTGACGAGAATCCAGAGATTCCTTGGTCTTGGAAGGTTGGGATGCGGCCGCTGTTTGAACTCAAGGAACGGTTGGATTCCATTGATGTGACCAGTAGGATCGAGCGAATAGGACGCCGCTAACAAGACGCTCAACCGGAGCGGCGATAGAGTGCGGAACCTGAAATTAACATCGCTCACCGCCGCCCGGTCAGCTGACCCGTTCCGGCTGTCTCACTTTTCCCCGCTTCCATGCTAATTCGACCCGCTCCACACAGCTACCCATCCTGTAATCACTCGTGACGACAGTTGTCAATTAACGCCGTCCACCTCGTCCATGTCGAGGTGTTTCATCTTGCGGTACAGATTCGAGCGATGCAGTCCGAGCAGGCGGGACGCTTCGCTGAGATTTCCTTTCAACCTCCGCAGCGCCCGCCGGATGAACTCGCGCTGAAACTGTTTCGTCGCATCGTCGAGGGAAAGTCCATAGGAAGGTTCGAGTCCGACGGCAGGCCGGTTGGGACTGAGGATGAACGCCAGATCGTCCGCTTCGACCTTGTTGCCGGTGGCGAGAAACGCGACCCGCTCCATCAGGTTGCGGAGTTCCCGCACGTTGCCGGGCCACGCGTGCGATTGCAACCGCCGCCGCGCATCGATTCCCAGAATCAGGGTCGGGCGATTCGCCTCGCGGCAGAACTGCGTGAGAAAATGTTCGGCCAGCAGCAGAATGTCCTCGGGCCGCTCGCGGAGCGGCAACAGTTCGATCGTGACGACGCTGAGCCGGTAGTAGAGATCTTCCCGGAACCTTTTTTCGCTGACTTTCGCCGCCAGATCGGAGTTCGTTGCCGCAATCACGCGGACGCTCACGGAAATCGGGTTTGATCCGCCTACGCGTGTGACAACTTTTTCTTCGAGTACGCGGAGCAGTTTGGCTTGCCCTCCAGGTGACATGTCTCCGATCTCGTCCAGAAACAGCGTCCCGCCGTCGGCCAGTTCGAATTTGCCGGCCCGCGCCTCGTGCGCGTCGGTGAAGGCTCCCTTTTCGTGTCCGAACAATTCGCTCTCCAGCAGCGACTCGGCCAGCGCCGCGCAGTTGACTGCGATGAACGGTTTATCCTTTCGAGTTCCCTGATAGTGCAGCGCCTGGCTCGTAACTTCCTTACCGGTCCCGCTCTCGCCCAGAATCAGCACCGGCAGGTCGGTTTGAGCGAGGCGCGCGATCGTGTCTTTGAGGCTCTGCATCGACGGGCTGCTGCCGATGATTTTCGAGTCTTCGGTGATTTTTTCGGCGAGATGCCGATGGCTGCGGATCAGGTCTTCCCGCTGTTTGGTCGTCTGCAGCGCGTTGGCGGCCTGAATTCCCAGGAGCGACAGGATTTGCGCATCGTCTGCGTCGAAATGGCCTTCGTTTTTGTTGATGACTTCGAACGCTCCGATCATGGTGTCGGCACCGTCGCGGAGCGGACAGCACAGCAGAGTCTCGGTTTTATATCCGCTCAGTTTATCGACGTTCTGATTGAAGCGGGGATCGGCGTAGGCGTCGTTGACGATGAGCGTTTCCTGGGTCGATAAAACTTCACCGACGATCCCCCGGTTATCGGGAATGCGGAGCGATCCCCCCTCGACTCCGAGCGCGGGAACGGCGACCACCTCGTGCTGTTCCCGGTCCCAGAGAAAGATACTGGCTCGATCGCAGGCGAGTACCCGGGTGGCTTCTTCGGCAATCATCGTCAGCAACTGTTCGGTGTTTTCCGCAACGGAGAAGCGGACCGAGACGTCGAGCGTTTCGCGCAGACGATCGGTGAAGCGATGATCGTGTTGAATTCGACGAAACAGCGTCAGCGACGCGGCCAGCATCTGTCCCATCCTCCAGGCCGAGGTGGCGCGTTCTTCGTCGAACGACTTGCCCCCCAGAACGATCAAGCCCGAATCGTCCACGGGGAACATCAGCCAGCGGAGGTCCTCATGCGAGAAAACGACGGCGTCCTCACGGTCCAGGACATCTTCCCGGAGAGCGAGGTCGATTTCTGAGGCGGTTTGACGGCCGGTGTGGCAAATCAAAGTCCACGCGGGCCGCCGCTCCCACCAGAACGCGCTTAATGCGGAAAACTCGGCGTTCAACTCCAGCAGCATCGATTTCAGATACTCGTTCACCTGCGACTTTTCGCAGAGGGCATTCATCAGCCGTTCCGTCCAGTCTGAGAGTACGGATTCTTCGGCGGATCTGCGAAGGTCGGAACGTGTGATCCAGCGTAAAGGCGATGATGGCATGTTGCGAAGGTCTCGATTCAATCGGCGACTCGGAGGCAGTGGATGATTGCAGGTTTTTTACTGTACCAAAAGTCGGTCGCTGAAACCCGCTGATCGTTCGCGAACGGGTACGGATCTCGAAAAAGTTTGAACCACAGAGGTCACGGAGAGCACGGAGGTGAACGTTGTCATTTTATTGAAATCGGCGGCCACGAAATGAAGCGACTTCAATGTACGATCTCAAAACCTTCGGTCGGCAGCGGTTGCGGCAGCTTTGAAATCTCGCGGCTCTCAATGTTGTGTTTCATCGTGCGATCGAGTTCGGACAGAAACGCCTCGATCTCATCGGCGTCGCCCGCAACGCAGAGTTCGACCGTACCGTCCCGGAGATTGCGCACGGTTCCGCGGACAACGAATTGGCGGGCGATCCGCGCCGTCGTCCAGCGAAATCCGACTCCCTGCACCCGACCCGAGTAGATGATTTTCAGCGGCGAGTCGGGAAGCCGGGATTCAGCCTGTCCTGCCATCGATCATCCTCGGTTGTTTTTTTGGGGGTGAAAGAGTGGAAGGTGAAAGAGTAAAAAAGTGAACGTGAGAAAGCGCCGCTTTCTGACTGACCGTTACAGACAAATCCAGTCCCAAAATCACACGAGTTGGGAGTAGAGATCGGAATCACTGCGTTAATGACCGGCTTCGCCCGGAAAATGACATGCGATGCAAGTCAGCGTGACCGTTTGCGGCGAGCGTGAATCGACCCGTTCGGGGTTTTTCCACGTACAGTTTTCCGAAGCGAACAGAGTCGCCGCCGGCACGCTGGACGAATTCTCCGATTGCAGCCACATCATTCCCCATCCACCGGTGACTCCGATCAGCAAGATCAGACTGGCCAAGGCGATTCGAGATTTCCAGCCTGTCGATGCGGCCTCGCGCCGCGGCGGACGAGCGGAGCGCTGCGACAATTCCTGAGCGGTGCGGCGGGCCAGTTTCACTCCCCAATCTTCGCGAACGTTCGGGTACTTGGCTTCCGAATCCAGAACCTGCCGGACGGAATGCAGTTCGACCAGCACGGGTGAGAGAACTTCGGCCATTTCCCGGCAGCGGGGGCAGCCGGACAGATGCTGTTCTAGCTCCGACGGAAGCTCGGTGTTGGTTGAAGTCATGATTTCGAAAGCCTGGTCGCAGTTCATCATTGGTCGTCCCCCGAGTCTCGGAGTTTTTCGGATAACTGGAGCAGTCCGGATTTGACTCGTTTCTTCGCTCCGCTCAAGCTGCAGTTCATGGTGTCGGCGATTTCCTGAAACGTCAGGTCGCCGAAGAATTTCAGGCGAATTGCATCGGCCTGCGATTCGGGAAGTTCTGCCAGGAACTCGATCAAACGCAGGTTTCGTTCCTCGCTCAACAAATTGTTCAAACCGACCGCCGGTGACGAATCGGGTCTCGGTGCCCGCTCGATCGCCTGTGAAACGATTTCTTTTTCGCGGATCGTTTTATGTCTCCAGCGATGACTCAGATTCAGTAAGATCGTCCAGAGCCAGGTGCTGAAGGCGAATTCGGGATTGTAGGAATCGCGGGCTTCGTAGGCCGCGAAAATCGCTTCCTGCACGATATCTTCCGCGTCGGCAGGATCGATCAGCTTGCTGCGGGCAAACCGGAGCAAGCCGGAGCGATACTTCTCAACGAGCCGCTCGAACAGACCGGTCTCGCCGTTCTGGATGCACTGCATCAGTTTGCGGTCGTCGTCAGACATCGTTTCCGTACTTTTATCACCCGTGTGAGATCCTCGTAGCGAACGATCGCCGCGAGAATTCAACTATGATACCCCTCAATTCAACCTCGATCCAGTTGTGATTTTGTCCGTCCCAAGTCAAACTCGGAAACGCCTGTCCCAGGTTCGTTGATTTTGTTGTCAAATTGACGACAGATTTCGGGGTCGCGTTTGTTTCATAATTCCGGAGGGGCTGGAGTGTCGTCAAATTGAGACAGGGTGTAAGAGTAGAAGGTGTAAGAGTTAAAGGAACAGGGTTTTGTGCGTTTTATATACATATGAATATATCTCCTGAAGCTTGAACATTCCTGCGATTCTTCCGCTTTCGGATTTCCGCTCTCCGCTTTCGATTGATACTCACTCTCTGGCGGGTTTGTTGCGCAACAAGCGGTCAGTTTTCGTTCCTGGTGGGTCGTGCAGACCACGAAATACACGTAAGACACGAAAAAAGTGGAGTTCGAAATTTGTGGGAAATGTTGCGCGCGAGGGTCGGAAAAAGGGAACGTCACGGCGAGTCGATGGTCGCGCCGGCAATCGCTGGGGATTTGTAGGCTTTTTGGATCAGCTTCTTGAGTGTCGGCAGGTGCGCGTCTTCGAACTTATTGAGGTAGAGACAGGACTTGCCGATTTTGTGCTTGCCCAGTTTTTCCAGCAGGGCGGATTGCTTCTCCAATTCGCAGTGCAGATAGAGCACCAGGTCCTGTTTGCGGGGAGAGAAACCGACATGGAACCAGTCTCCCTCGGACGTTTTGCCACGATAGTGAAAAGTGCCGAAGCCGACCTTGTCCTTCCCCCACATGACGGCCGGTTCCCCCGTCAACTCCTTCATCAGCTCGAGCAC
>DATKCB010000433.1:0-8585 GCA_035513495.1 Planctomycetaceae bacterium
CGAAGAACTCGAACGGACGATGGCTGACCTCCCCGAAACGCAGCGGCGAATTCTCGAACTGAGACTGCAAGGCCACAGCGTCACCGAGATCGCCGAAGACGTCAAACGCTCCGAACGGACGGTACGCCGCGCGCTGGAAAATATCCGCAGCATGCTCGCCCAGCGTCTCAGCGGAGATGAGGAAAGCAAATAACCTGACTTGCTGTCCGACGAATGATCCGTGAGTTCGAGCAGCGGCAGTCACCATCAAACGAAGGAAACACGTCAATGACTTCCCGACTGTCCTGCTTCGCGCTGGTGCTGATTTTCGGATTGTTCAGTCAAGGCTCGATTGTTCCCTCAATCGCGGCCGAGCGGCCGAACATCCTGTTCGCGATCGCCGACGACTGGGGTTGGCCGCACGCGAGTGCCTATGGAGACCCGGTCGTCAAAACACCGACGTTCGATCGGCTCGCAAAAGAAGGAATTCTGTTCCACCATGCGTATATCAGTTCTCCGTCGTGCACGCCCTCGCGGGGAGCGATTTTGACGGGTCAATGGCATTGGCGGCTGGAAGGAGCCGGGAACTTGTGGAGCGTCTTTCCCGACAAGTTCGCTACCTATCCCGAACAGCTCGCACAAGCCGGCTATGCGACCGGACAATCGGGAAAAGGGTGGGGACCGGGACGTCCCGAAACGCAAGGGAGAGAACTGGCCGGAAAACATTACAAGGGTTTCCGGGAATTCCTGAAAGACCGCGACAAACGGGATCCGTTTTGTTACTGGCTCGGAACGAGCGATCCTCATCGCCCCTACAAGCTCGGTTCGGGAAAAGAGAGCGGCATGAACATCGACAAGGTCGTCGTCCCCGGCTGCTTTCCCGACGTGGAAGAAATCCGCAGCGACATCGCCGATTATTACTGGGAAGTTCAGCGATTCGATTCGCTGGTCGGCGATGCGCTCAAAGCACTCGAAGAAATCGGCGAACTCGACAACACGATCGTCCTGATGACCGGCGATCACGGAATGCCGTTTCCACGCTGCAAAAGCAATCTATACGATACCGGCACACGGGTTCCGTTAGCGGTTCGATGGGGAGACCAGATCCAGCCGGGACGCGAAGTCACCGACTTCGTTTCGACCACCGATCTTGCCCCGACGTTTCTGTCTCTGGCCGGTGTCGAGATCCCTGATGAGATGACCGGGCGAAACCTGATTCCGTTGCTCAAATCCGATCGATCGGGACGCGTTCAAGCGGACTGGAATTCGATCCTATTCGGAAAAGAGCGTCACGTTCCCTCGCAGGAAGCTCCCGATCTGGGAGGTTATCCCTCGCGGGGATTGCGGACCGACGACTTTCTGCTGATCCGAAACTTTCGTTCCGACCGCTGGCCGAATGGAACCCCTGATTTCGAACGCGCGGCGATTCCCGGGACCTGGTACGGAGACACCGACAACGGGCCGACCAAGACCTACATCGTCGACAATCGGGAGAAGGACTCGATGCATCGCAAAAAATACGAGCTTTGTTTCTCAAAGCGTCCCGACTACGAATTGTACGATCTTCGCAAGGATCCCGCGCAATTGGAAAACGTGGCGGGACAAGCGGAGTATGCTGAGATTCAGCAGAAGTTACAGACGGAACTGACCGCCCGTCTGAAGGCGACCAGCGATCCGCGCGTGGTGGAATCGGACATCGATTTCGATGCCTATCCTTATCCGGGAGGCGGCCCGAAGCATCCTTCGCTCGAAAAGAATTGAGCGAAACCCGCGAATCTCGTCTCGAAACGACGCCGACGAAGCGATCGTGATCTGCGCGAAAAGAAAGGCGTAGATCGTACGGCGCCGATCGCTCATTCATTCAAAAGACGAACATGGAGTCGAGCTGAGAAAGTCGTGCATTGAACCGAACGGGATGTCGTACCCGCGCCGCGGTCGCGGCGCGGGTACGTTCATTGACATCCGGATTCAACCCGCGGTCGTTGCGATCAGATCACACGAACGTTTTCGGCGCGGGGTCCCTTGGGACCTTGACCGATGTTGTAAGAGACGCGTTGTCCCTCACGCAGGTTGTCGTAGCTTCCACCTTCCACAGACGAGCTGTGAAAGAACATGTCTTTACCGCTTCCGTCTTCGATAAATCCAAATCCCTTGTCTGTAATCCGCTTAATCGTGCCTTCGGCCATCTCTACTGTCCTGTACTCTCAAAAAAGTGCGCCGTCCTCTGTGCGTGAAACACTCACGCAACTTCGACGACACATGGTTCTGCTCTTGTGGATTGAAGTCCGCTCGAATCGTGGGATTCGATGTGAGGGCTTCAATCCGTTTCATCCGACATTTCCGATGATTCGGCTGGTTCGGGTGACTTCACGATTTCCGGTTCTTGCTTGCGCTGCAGTCGCCGCGCCCGCTTGTCCTCGGCTTTATGTTTTTTGTCCATTTCGCGTTGACGCTTGGCGAAGGTATTCTGATTTTTTGCGATGGTCTATTCCTTTTGTCGAGTTCGATTCAGAGTGTTGTGACATATTCGAAACGTCAGAGAGGCTTGTTCGCACGAGGCCGCGACGAAGTCGGCTTGCGTCGTCTCCGGCGTTTTGGCTTGAGAGGACTCGCGTCGACCGCGACATCCCCCGAACGACGCGTGGAGTGATGCTGTGTCTCCGCCGACTTTGCTGCATGCCGTGGACGTGACGCCTCTTCGTGACGTCCGTGCGCTGGTGCCTCGGTCGGAGGGCTACGGAATTCAGACTTCGCTGGTCCGGAACCGACCGGAATCTTCTGGCCGATCAGTTTCTCGATCTCGCGGAGTTCGCGCTTCTCACCGGCACAGCAGAATGAAAGAGCAATCCCTTCCGCTCCCGCTCGACCGGTTCGGCCGATGCGGTGAACGTAGTTTTCCGGTTCCATCGGAAGGTCGAAGTTGATCACGTGCGTGATGCCATCGATGTCGATGCCTCGCGCGGCAACATCGGTCGCCACGAGAACCTGGACCAGCTTGTTCCGAAATGCTTCAAGCGCCCGCTGACGGGCGTTTTGCGACTTGTTTCCGTGGATTGCGGTCGCCTTGAATCCCGATTTGACGAGTTGTTCGGCCAGCGTGTTGGCCGTCCGTTTCGTTTTGGTGAAGACCAAAGCTCGTTCGACAGCCGCAGTCCCGAGCAGATTCTGCAAGAGTGGCTTCTTACCGCTGCGTTCGACGAACACAACCTGTTGATCGATGCTTTCCAGGCTCGTCATCCTGGGTGTCACATTGACACTCACCGGGTCGCGGAGCAAATGTTGAGCGAGTTGCGTGATGCTCGGTGCGAGAGTGGCGGAAAAGAACAACGATTGCCGTTGTTCCGGCAGTTTGCTGATAATCCGCTTCAGGTCCGGCAGAAACCCCATGTCGAGCATCCGGTCGGCTTCGTCCAGCACGAATACTTCCAGTTGACTCAGTTTGATATGCCCCTGATTCATCAGATCGATCAGACGGCCCGGAGTCGCGACCAGGATGTGTGCTCCGCGATTGAGAGCGCGGACCTGATTCTGCTGGCTGACGCCGCCATAGACGAGAGCCTGCCGCAACTGGAGATGCCGTCCGTAAGTTGTGAAGCTGTCTCCGATTTGAATTGCCAGTTCTCGCGTGGGAGCGAGTATGAGGGCGAGCGGATGATTGGGAGTCGCTTTGCGATTTGCCGCTCCAAGTTGATTCAGAATCGGCAACGCAAACGCGGCTGTTTTTCCGGTTCCCGTTTGCGCACATCCGAGAATGTCACGTCCTGTGAGTGCGGCGGGGATGGTCTGGGCCTGAATCGGTGTCGGGGTTTCGTAGCTTTCCTGAGCCAGCGCGCGTTGCACGGGAGGGATCAGGTTCAGTTCTGCAAAAGTCTTCAAGGGTTTTCCTTTTTGGAATGTTTCCAATGTCAGGCTCCTTCGGCGGAATGTTCCCCTCTTGCGAAGATTGTGCGCGGAGAACCGAATTGAATGCCGTCAGGAAGCTGGTTGTGATCTCTTTAAAAATTGGGAGGAGGTATGGTTTAAGGAAAGGCGGGGCCGTCCTCAGGGACTTCACACGCTCGACAGTGGGTTTGCGGAAAACGGCGAATACACTTCACCGAGTCCGAGGGGTGTTCGCTCAGGCAGGGTAGGAACACCAACACCACCGGAAGAAAACGCCGCTTCAATGGGTATTCCGGACAAACAAGAAAGTCACGGAATCGATGGTGTCAAAGATAACACCAGCAGCTTCCCAGAGCGGTCCACACAACCGATAGTCGGCAGCAGTTATTTTCGGCGAAGATGCCGAGATCACATCAACGGAGAGAAAGAGAATCCAGCTCTGTTTAAAAACTCCGT
This sequence comes from Planctomycetaceae bacterium, assembly GCA_035513495.1. Taxonomy (GTDB): domain Bacteria; phylum Planctomycetota; class Planctomycetia; order Planctomycetales; family Planctomycetaceae; genus DATKCB01. The sequence goes on from DATKCB010000433.1 coordinate 4,318, forward strand.
TCGATCGGAAAACGCTTTTCATTGATATGAAAGGCGTTACTCGCTTGTCTCCGACCGATTTCCCTCGGGATTCGCAAAGAAAACCGAAGTATGAAGGATCATATACAGTGCAACCGTATTCAGCAAGAGAAAATCGCTGTTGTTACAAGAATCGGTGACAGGTGACCTAAAAAAACTCATCGTCATCAACCAGATTCCGGTCGGTCAGCAGAGTCAGTCCTTTTTGCTTGAGCACTTCGATCCCCTGATCGAGATCGTCCACATAGACAGCCACCGCACCGCGGCCGTTCTTGCGGTAAAGCAGGGGATAGGCATAGTGAATATTCACTTCTCCCTGCAGCAAAGCCGTACAAATTTGCAGAAAGGGCTGAGGATCGTCCGGGAGCTGGACCCCCAGAATGTCGTTTTCGAACGTTTTGAACGGACACAGGGACATAATTTCAGTCGCTCGCTCGTAATTATCGACGATCAATCGCGTGACTGAGTAGTCGATCGAATCCGACACACTCAATCCGAGAATGCGCAGATCGTGCTTTTCGAGCGTTTTCAGCAATTCGTGCAGTTGCCCTACGCGATTCTCGAAGAATACACCAAACTGCCTCAGGCAGGGCCAGTCCCGGCCTCTCATCGTCGAAGGACTGAGACCTTCTCCCTCGCCAAAATCCATCGACATCTCGGTTCTTTCTCGCAACGATCGTGTTCGCGGACGTTTTGGAGCCAATCTCCCACAGATCTTCTCATCGGTTCCAGCGAGCGCACCGCGATATCACAACCCACGCGGACCACACAGCAGGCTTTCCTGGGAGACAGATCGAGAATAATTTTGCATTTTTTACAGAATTTCCTCAAGTTTTGTAGGAAATACACCGAGACGCATTTGCTCGAATCCACTACAACCCGCTTCCCGTACATGAGTTGTGTCGGATTTGATGATCGTTGCGTGTTTGGCACTCAGCGTGCTTTGAATCCTTCCGGACCCAGAGACTCTCCCGCAACCTGGAGCAATACAGAGCATGGATGCTCGTGGATCTCGGTTGGTGACCATGATGGTGGCGATCGCGTGTGCGAACGCCATCCCCGCCATGGCCGCCACATACCGCACGAAAAACTTTAGCGTCAACGCACCGACGAGGGAATTCGCGGAACAGGTAGGAAAGGCAGCCGAGGTTTACAGGGAAAAGCTCGCTGTCGCATGGTTGGGAAAGCCATTACCGGGAAATTGGTCAAGCCCCTGTCCGATCACTGTTCGGGTGGGACAGCTCGGAGCAGGGGGAGCGACCTCTTTCCAATTTGATCGCGGCCAGGTTTTCGGGTGGCGGATGAACATTCAAGGGTCGGAAGAACGAATCCTCGATTCGGTGCTTCCGCACGAAATCAGCCACATGATCTTTGCCAGTTACTTCCGCCGTCCGCTCCCTCGTTGGGCGGATGAGGGTGCCGCAACTCTCATCGAGCACGAATCCGAACGAAGGCGCCAGCAGCTCCTCCTCGATGAAGTCATGAGCGACGGATCGAAATTTCCGTTAAGCACGCTGCTCTCCATGAAAGAGTATCCGCAAGATCATCGGCGCATCCTCACGCTTTACGCGCAGGGGTATTCGCTCGCCGATTATCTGATCCAAAAGCAGGGCCGCCGCACGTTCCTCAAATTTCTGAACGACGCCGATCGCACCGACTGGGACTCCGCGATTCGGAAAAACTACAAACTGAACAACACAACGTCACTCGAAACCAACTGGAATAACTGGGTCATGGCCGGGAGTCCCCGCCTGAACGTGCCTGAAGGGGAGTTGCTGGCGGAGAATGCCGACGGCTCGATGGAGCCGACCGTCGTGAGAGGTCAAACCCCCGAAGCCTCGGCCGAGACAGCCACCGCATCGTCGCTGGGAGCTGCCGTTTCCGAGAGCGACGCTCCGCTGTTTGGAGCGGATGCCTCGGTTGCTGACGCTGTGCCGATGACGAACGAGGAGCCCTCGGTCAGTCTGGAACCCGATCAAGAAACCGAATCGCCCGCAGCCGTAGTCGAAGCCTCTGTGACGAAATCGGGACTCCAGGATTATCAGCTTCGCGGACGTCGTGCGGTCGTGCTCGCCGGCTGGGAACCGGCACCTCTCGCCGATCGAACGCCCGACAGCCGGAGAGTTTCCACGTCTGAGTCACCACGATTGGGGGAACGTCCTCCGTTCCCCGGGGAAACGAACGCGAGCAAGCCAGAGCGTCCTCCCTTCATCGACGACTCTCACTTCGCGATGTCGAGGTGAGCGGGCCTGGATTTTGCAGCCCCCGTTGACACGAAGTTTGTCGAGACGAAGCCTCTGGAAACTCACGCGAAGAAAAAGACCTTCTCGGCGGTTTTCCGCAGCAGCCATTGTTTGTCGGAGTCGGACAGCGAGTCGATCCGGTCCCGGATGAGGGCGATCGAGTCGGCGTAAGTATTCGGGGCGACGATCTGGTACGGCGAGTCGCTGGCCCACATCAGCCGCTCGACTCCAAAGGTTTCGATCAGCCTCTCGATCATCGGGACCAGTTCGTCGTGCGGCGGTTTTTTCTTGCCGAGCGCATAATAGGCCGAGATTTTGACGGTCGTGAGCTTGTGCCGGGCCAGTTTGCAGAGCGCGTTGAGATGTTCCTTGCGGACCGTTCCGTCGATGCCGATCCGCGCGAAGTGATCGATCACCACGGGAGTCTTGGGGTAGGTTTCGCACCACTTGTCGATTTCGGAAAGATCTTCGGGGTTGATCAGACAGCACATGTTCTGTCGCGTTTTCGCGGCTTTCTTCCACATCGCGTGCATGCCGGGATTGTCGAGCCACTTCTCCTTGCCGTAGATGCCCGGGGTGATCCGAAAGCCGGTCACTTTGTCGGCGAGCAGTTTTTCCATCGTGACATCAGGGTGGGGAGCCATGTTGTCGATCATCGCGACGATCCGAAACGCATTCGGATGCTGTTTCGCGGCGTCGATCATGTAGGTGTTGTCCCAGAGGTAATACAGACTGTGTCCGATCAGCACGACCTTGCCGACGCCGTTCTTGTGCGCGACTTCGAGCAGTTGTTCAGTGGTAAAACTCGCGGGATCGAGATCATTCACGGTTTTTCCCGGAGCGAGCGGATACCTCTCGACATCGCGGGTCCAGATGTGCGAGTGGGCGTCGATCCAGGGGTATTCTCCGGGCGTTTTTTGTGCGGAAGCGGAGTTCATCAGACTGAGTCCTGCGACGGTAGCGGCGGACGACTGGAGCAGTTCGCGACGGGTGAGGTTGTCGGTCATGGGTGTCAGTTCATTCGCGAGGGTGGTTGAAAGACGGGAAAACGAACTCGATGCTTCCAACCTCAAGAGGCCGAACTGGGGGCCGCGAGAGGCGGATAGATGTACGATCCTTCGATTTCCAGGCCGGCGATGGAGGTTCCGTTGTAGCGAGTCGGGATTGGAGCAGGTTTTTGATCTCTGATTTCAATCACCTTGACTGCCAGCGGATCAGAGGCTTCACGGACTTTGATGTGAGTCACATCGAGCCAGGGAAATCGCCTGGTTCCCATTAATCGATGGACTTCCCGATAGGCCTCTAATCGGTCTCCGTCAACGATATCTTTCGATGCGAGGTACAAGTGCCATCGATCCGAGTCAGTGGGATAGAGCCAGAAGGCGGCGTCAACTAAAAACGATTCTCCGAACTCACGTGCGAATTTTTCACCGCACTCAATTTCTTCTACCAGTAGTTCTTGAACCATTCTAGCACTCCCTCAGTTGGGTTCGAAATTGCTTCGAACAGTCGTTCTGCGTGTAATTGTGATAATTGCTGATATCGAGCGTCGACTGTCCAGTCTACGGCAATTGACCAGTTGATGCCAAGCTGAGGATTTGACGAGATTGACATCCCCAACTCAGATTTTAAATCCGCCTGGACAACAAGTATTTCGAGATCGTGCGTCCAACATTTCTCAACAAATTTTTTGTCTTCAAAGATGAGACCCGTTCTCTCAACTCGAGACAGAATGCAGGATTTCAACGTGCATTCCAACGCGTATCCGGCGAGATAGTACGCCGCTGACCAACGGTTGGCCGCCAACAGCGCGGCGGCGTCCTCAATCCTTTCGCGTGAAAGTTGCTGAAGTTCTGCGCGATTCAATGACTGGACTCCAGGTATTCCGAAGGCATAACGACCCGCTCTCACAATCAGAAAACGATGCTGAATTTCGGGTTACGACCAACCGCAGAATACCTGTACGCGCGAACCATTTCCAATCATTTCCTCATAGAATCATACGAC
>DATKCB010000434.1:0-4087 GCA_035513495.1 Planctomycetaceae bacterium
AGGAAATCCGGTTTCTGCCGGGAGGAAAGACCCCTCTTTCCCCTTTTCAGAAAACACCCTCTCCGCTACGATATTGAGGCGAACGACGATTGAAGCAGCGCAGTTTCTCGCGAAGCCGATTTCTACCGGGTGAGCCAACTCACCCCATCCCGTGTCCTTTTCGCGAAGACGGTCCATGGAAGGTCCGGTGCTTTGTCGAATCGAACCTCATCTTGAGTAACCGGAAGGAAATCGATTCGGCGAAAAGTTGGCCTCCGTGCGGGATCATCACGAAATTCGAGTCAGGCTCGGTGTTCCCGGACGATGTCTTCTTTCCCAGTTCGAGTCTCAAATGCAGATTAACCAGTCACATGGGTGACTGAACTTTCCTCACGACCTCCGTTCAGAAGCAGACCCCCAGCCATGAATAAAAATCTGGCAAAGCACCGCAACATCGGTATTTCGGCCCACATCGATTCGGGGAAGACCACCCTCACCGAACGTATCCTGTATTACGCCGGACGCATCCACAAGATCGTGGAGATCCGCAGCGGTCAAGGGGGTCCGACGATGGACCACATGGAACTCGAACAGGAACGCGGGATCACGATCACGTCCGCCGCGACGTCGGTCGCCTGGAAAGATATTTCGATCAACATCATCGATACACCGGGACACGTCGACTTTACGGTCGAAGTGGAACGTTCGCTCCGCGTGCTCGACGGAGCCATTCTGGTGCTGTGTGCCGTGGGGGGCGTGCAGTCGCAGTCGCTGACGGTCGACCGTCAGATGAAGCGCTATGGAATTCCACGGATCGCGTTCATCAACAAAATGGACCGCACCGGTGCCGATCCCGAGAGCGTCGTCGAACAGATCACCGCCAAGCTCCACGCGAACGCCGTTCCGCTGCAGATCCCGATCGGCAAAGAAGCGAAGTTCGAAGGGGTGGTCGATCTGATCGAAATGGAAGCGATCTATTACGACGGGCTGCAAGGTGAGGACGTCCGCATCGAGGACATCCCCGCCGATCTGCAGGCCCGCGCCGAAGAGATGCGGCACAAGCTGCTCGAAGAGATTTCCATGTACGACGACGAACTCATGGAAAAGCTGCTCGGCGACGAAGAAATCGACACCGACCACATCAAACGCGTGATTCGCAAGGCGACACTCGCTCAGGAAATCGTCCCCGTGATGATGGGTTCGGCGTACAAAAATAAAGGCGTGCAGACGCTCCTGGACGGTGTGCAGGATTATCTTCCTTCGCCGCTCGATCGCGATATTTCCGCGATGAAAGTCGACACGCTCGCAGTGCAAGGCGATGCGAAACCCGAGCGGATGCCGCTCACGACGAACGCCGACGATCCGCTGGTCTGCATGGCGTTCAAAACCGTCGTCGAGCAGTTCGGCCAATTGACCTACACTCGCATCTATCAAGGTCAGATCATCAAAGGCAATAGTTACATCAATGCCCGTACCGGACAGAAAGTCCGCTTCGGGCGGTTGGTGAGAATGCACGCCAACGAACGGGAAGATCTCGACAGTGCCGGTCCCGGCGACATCATCGCGCTGGTCGGTGTGGACTGCGCCTCGGGGGACACGTTCCTCGGGGACGGAATCAACGTGACGCTCGAAAACATCTTCGTCGCCGATCCGGTGATCCGGCTGTCGATCGAACCTGCCAAGCGGGACGATGCCGACAAGCTGGCGAAAGCTCTCGAACGGTTCCGCCGCGAAGACCCCACGTTCCACGTGACGTCCGACGAAGAAACCGGCCAGACGATCATCGCGGGGATGGGGCAGTTGCACCTCGAAGTGTACATCGAACGGATCAAGCGCGAGTACAAGTGCGAGTGCATCATCGGCGAGCCACGGGTTGCGTACCGCGAATGCCCGACGATGCCGTGCGATTTCGATTACAAGCATAAAAAACAGACGGGCGGTTCGGGTCAGTTCGCCCACGTCAAAGGGAAGATGGAAGTCATTCCTGACGAAGAACCCCTCAATTACGAATTCGTCAACGAAGTCACCCAGGGACGCATTCCCAAGGAATATATTCCTGCAATCGACAAGGGGTTCAAGCGGGCGATCGTCAAGGGACCGCTCATCGGTTCGGAGGTGGTCGGCGTCCGCATGATTCTGCAGGACGGCAGTTACCACGATGTCGACTCGTCCGAAATGGCGTTCAACATCTGTGGATTTGACTGCCTGCGCGGGTTGCTGCGGGACAGCGCCAAAGTCGCGCTGCAAGAGCCGATCATGCTGCTGGACGTCGAGGCTCCGGAAGAATTCCAGGGGTCGGTGACGGGGCACATTTCCTCGAAACGCGGACTCGTCAACTCGTCCACCGTCAAAGCCGGAACGGTCTATCTGACGGCGGAAGTTCCGCTCGCGATGATGTTCGACTACGCCAACGAACTGCGGAGCATGACGCAGGGTAAGGGGACGTTCAGTATGGAGTTCAGTAAGTATTCTCAAGTTCCGCGCGGGTTGCAGGACGAAATCGTCGAGCGTCGCCGACGCGAAGATGCTGAGAAGAAGAATCGTTAAAATCCGGTTCTCGGTCGTTTTGCTGCTGATTCCATCACCCCTGCCAAATCTCTTGTTTGGCAGGGGTTTTTCGTCCGAGGCGGTAAGTTTGTCGATCTGAAACGAGAACCAGTGCGGATTATGATTGGACTGGGGAGGCTTTCTCTCTATAATTAAAGAAGTATCGATCCCTCTAAATCCAGGAGGGGTTGATGTTAACGGAGTTTTCATCCGTTCCTTCCCCTCGGCTCCCCGCCTCGAACCCGCCATGCATATTCGCATCACATGCCGACATTGCTCGAAAGCCTTCAGGGTTGAGGCTCGGTTCGCGGGGAAAAAAGGACATTGTCCCAATCCCGAATGCCAGAAGGTGTTTCGCGTTCCTCATCTGAAACAGAGCGAACCGACACGCGATTCCGGCCCGGTGCAGCCTTCTTCCAGGCTGAAACAAGCTCCGCCTCCTCGTACACGGACAACTAAGACTGCTCGATCCGAAAAAAAGCCGGCCAGGCGTATGGTGTTGCCGCTGGCTGTCGGAGGCGGCGGGCTTCTGCTGGTCTGCGTGTTGCTCTCGCTGATGGGAGGAAATTCCGAACACCCTCAAACCATCGCCACCGTCGCTCAGGCTTCAGAGACGGTTGAATCGCAAACGAGGGGGAGTGCGGAACCGACGGAAGAAGAGCGGATGCAGGTACTCGGTCTGTTCAAGGTCAAAAGGATTCAGCCCGAGGTGCTCCGGCAGGATCCCTCGTTCAATAATATTGTCCAGCCGTTCGTCTCGACCTATTGCATCGATTGTCACACCGGTGACGATGCGGGCGGCGGCGTGCAATTGGAGCGATTCGACAACAAGCTGGCGGTATTCGAAGATCGAGCGACCTGGACCAAGGTGCTCGGCATCCTCAAAATTGGTGCGATGCCCCCCAAAGACGCCGATCAGCCCGAAGACGCGGAACGGCAACTGGTCGTGAATTGGATCGACGACACGCTGTTCGGATTCGATTGCAAGTCGATCGACGACCCGGGCCGCGAAACGATTCAGCGGCTGAATATCGTCGAGTACAATAACACGATCCGCGATCTGCTGGGAATCGAGTTTGAAGCGGGCCGCGAGTTTCCCGCCGACGACGTCGGACAGGGCTTCGACAATATCGGCGATGTGTTGACGCTGCCGCCGCTGCTGATGGAAAAATATCTGTCGGCAGCCGAAGAGATCTCGCGGAAGGTGGTTCTCGAAACACGAACTGTTCCGATCGAGAGAATCTCGGGAAGAGGGTTTCAGCTCAAAGGTTCCGCCAGCGGTTCGCGGGGAGCGGTGTCGTTTCCGTCCCAGGGAACCGCCACAGTTTCGTTCGAATTCCCCGTTCAGGGCGAGTATGTCATCAGGATCAAAGCCCGCGCCGATCAGGCTGGCGACGAACCGGCTGAGATGCTGGTCGAACTGGCGGGAAAGGAAGTCCGGCGGGAAAAAATCCCGGAACACAATCAGCTCAAGAACTACGAGTACAAGGTTCCCGTGGACGCCGGGAAGTTTGACCTGAGCATCTCGTTCACCAATGATTTTTACGACCCCAAGAATCAG
>DATKCB010000435.1:0-4365 GCA_035513495.1 Planctomycetaceae bacterium
AGGAAGGATTCCGGACCTGGAATCCCGATGCCGAGGAATTCGATCCCGCCTGGTTCGACGGGTTTGATTCCGTCGTTCATCTGGCGGGTGAAAATATCGCGGGCGGACGCTGGACAAAGTCGTACAAACAGAAAATTCTGAGCAGTCGCCGCGATGTCACCCGCAAACTGGCAACTGCATTGACTCGACTGGAACAGCCGCCGCGAACTTTGATCTCCGCATCGGCGGTCGGATGGTACGGAGATCGGGGTGACGAACTACTCACCGAATCGTCTTCCCGCGGGAACGGGTTTTTGGCGGAGGTGTGTCAGGAATGGGAACAGGCAGCGAATCCGGCACGCGAGGCGGGAATTCGCGTCGTGCATCCCCGGATCGGAGTCGTGCTCAGTCCGAAAGGGGGCGCTTTGAAAAAGATGCTCCCCATCTTCAGGCTCGGCCTGGGAGGAGTTCTGGGCCACGGCCGTCAGTACATGAGTTGGATCGGACTGGACGATCTGGCGGGAGCGATCTTTCATCTGCTGACCGATGAATCACTGACTGGACCCGTCAACTGCGTTGCTCCCAATCCCGTTACGAATCGGGAGTTCACCAAAACGCTGGGACGCGTGCTGTCACGTCCAGCAATTTTGCCCGTACCGGGATTTATGGCAAAACTTGGTCTGGGACAGATGGCGGAGGAATTGCTCCTCTCCGGCGCGCGAGTCCTGCCCGAAGTTCTGTCGCAAAGCGGGTACGGGTTTCGCTCGTCGAATCTCGAAGAGTGTCTGCGGAGTCAGTTGGGAAAACCTCTCGGCGGTGTCTCCGCACAGCGACGTTGAGATCGGGAATTCATCAAGATCCCCGATTGGAGATCCGATGTAGTCCTATCGCGGCCAGGGCCGCGACCGAGATTCCGGGGGTAGGAAACGTACAAAAAGTTCGAAAAGTCATGGTGTTGATCCGTACCTCGAACGTCACGACTTTTCCCACTTTTGTACATATCGAACTTTTCACACTCCGAGCCAACCCGTGAAAAGTTTGCACAAAAAACAAAACTTTGAGACAATAGCATGTAGAGAGAGAGAGAGAGATTCTGAATAGCTGATCACTGTTCGAAAAAATAAGATGGATTGCGCCCGCCCGCATTCAGCAGTGAACGCCTGAGAAATCGCAAGATCCCCTCTTTGATAGGGAAATTCTCCGGATATAATCAGGTATTCCCCGAGTTTCCAAGGATCGAAGAAAACTCGAAAATCGACTCAGAAATTACGAAAGTCCGAAAACAGCTTTCACCATATGTCCTATGTGATTTTTCGACGGAGTAAACAAATGGACTTCTCTGGAACCTACCCATCAATTGCGTGGACTTTGATTGCCGGATTGATCGCCGGATGGATCGTCGGTGAGATGCGAAAAGGCGAAGGATTCGGGTTGTTCGGCAACCTGCTTGTCGGCGTCCTCGGCGCGCTCGTCGGCGGATTAGTGTTTCACGGGCTGCACTTCGATCGAGTGGTGAGCCGCGTGTTTCCGCTCGAACTTCCTGCGATGGTTCAGCCTGTGGTGTATGCATTTGTCGGAGCCATGCTGCTGCTGTTTATCCTCGATCGCATCGGACTCAAAACCTGATCGACAGACTGTCAGATCGCGACTGAACTCTTCCCGGGTAAGTTCGTCCAGATCGCTTACATCTCGCGCTCAAACTTTGTGAAGTTCACCCATCGCTCGAATCGTTGAGTCGATCTGCTCGGGTGTTGTGAAGGGACCGGAACTCATGCGGACGGTCCCTCCGGTATCTTTCGTTCCGAGCCACGTATGCATTCCCGGAGCGCAGTGCAGACCCGCTCGCGTCTCGATCCCGTATTCCTGGGCCAGCAGCGTCGCCAGGGTGTGAGGTTCGTAGAGTTCGCTGCTGATGCTGACGACTCCGATTTGTCGATCGGAATTCTGACACCCGTGAACGCGAATGCCCGACAGGGTTTTCAGTTCGTCTCTCAATCGACTCATCAGCGCGAGTTCTTCGTCGCGGATCTGTTGCACGCCTCGATCCAGCAGATACTGCAAACCCGCCCGCAGACCGTACAGTCCCGCAACGTTGTGATTGCCCGATTCGTATCGATCGGGCAACGACCGGGGCTGAACGTCGAGTTCGCTGAGCGTGCCGGTCCCTCCCATCCGAATCGGTTCGAGTTCGGCTTCCAGACCCTGTGCCAGGCAGAGCAATCCCGTTCCGAGCGGACCCAGCAATCCCTTGTGTCCGGCGCAGGCGAGCAGATCGACCGGCAGTTCGTCGAACGAGAGGGGGAGCACTCCCGCTGTCTGCGCCGCATCGACGAGAAAGCGAATTCCGCGTTCGCGCGCGAAGTCCCCGATCGCTTCGATCGGTTGAATCGTTCCCGTCACGTTCGAAGCGTGCAACAGGCAGATCAGCCTCGTCTGAGGGCGACATGCCCCCTTCACCTGTGCGACGGTCAGCAGCTCTCCTTCGTCGGGAATCAATCGAGTCAGCTCGATGGTCCCGCGCTGCTCCAAGGCGCGCAGCGGTCGGCTGATCGAATTGTGTTCGAGCGCCGAAGTGACGACGTGGTCGCCCGGGCGGAGCAGTCCGAAGATCGCCAGATTGAGGCTGTCGGTCGCGTTGAACGTGAAGATGACCCGTTCCGGTTTCCCGACACCCAGCAGCCGCGCCGCCATCGCGCGGCATTGATTCACGGCCGATTGAACTTCGATCGCGGCGTCGTATCCACCCCGCGCGAACGGCGCACCGATCGTGCGCTGGTAGTCATCGACGGCTTGATAGACGGATTCCGGTTTCGGCCACGAAGTTGCGGCGTTGTCGAGAGGAATTCGCTGTCGGGGTTCCCGGGTCATGGAAGTTTTGGGATTCACCCGCCAATCGAGTACATCGGCCGGTCGGGTTGGATGAAGTCCGCGCTGTTGATCTGGTGACCTGCTTTCTTCGCCGAGATCGATTGACGGACCGCCTCGACGATCGTTTCCGCGGGAGCATTCTCGCGAAGCATCGCTTTGATGTCGGTTTCTTCCAGCGAAAACAGACAGTTGCGGATCTTGCCGTCGGCGGTCAGTCGAAAGCGATTGCAGTTCTGGCAGAACGGCTGACTCACCGAGGCGATCATCCCGATGCGTCCGATGCCGTCTTCGAATTGGAATTCGGTTGCGGGGGCGGAGGGATCCTGTCCGGGAAGCGGTACGAGCGGTGCGATTTCCCGGGAGAGAGTCTCCAGGATTTCACTCGCGAACAGCACCTGCTCGCGTTCCCACGCATTGTCGGCGTCGAGCGGCATGAACTCGATGAAGCGGACCTCGACACCGGTCTCGCGGGCGAACTTGCCGAACGGGACGATCTGGCTTTCCGTCATCCCGCGGACCGAAACCGCGTTGATTTTGATCGGATCGAAACCGACTCGTCGTGCCGCGTCGATTCCTTCAAGGACTTTCTCGTATCCGGTTCGGCGCGTGATCTCTTCGAAGAGTTTCGGATCGAGTGCGTCGAGCGAGATGTTGATCCGGCTGAGACCGGCCCGCTTCAGATCGTCGGCCTGTTCGGCCAGCAGAATTCCGTTGGTGGTCAGACCGATGTCCCGAATCCCTTCGATTTTGACGAGCCGTTCGATCAGGACCGGCAACTCGCGCCGCACGAGCGGCTCCCCGCCGGTCAAGCGGATTTTGCGAACGCCGAGCGGAGCCACAATCCGCACGAAGGCTTCGATTTCTTCGAACGTGAGCAGATGCACGCGATTCATGAACTGCACGTTTTCCGCCGGCATGCAATAAAAGCAGCGGATATTGCAGCGATCCGTCACGCTGATCCGAAGATTATCGTGAACGCGACCGAACGTATCGACGAGTGGAGCAGGCATGTGCGATGCTGAGTGTGACAGGTGAAAGAGTGAAAAGTGAAAGAGTAAAAGGTGGAGTCAATCTGGGAGTCTGATCTTCGTTTCTCGATCGTATTCGATGATTGATGCTTCAAGCCACAGCCAAAGCTATTTTAACAGAGTGTCGACGAAAAACAGGCTCTCTCGCGAATGGTCCTGGCGATTTCGAGGGAAATCATCGGAAACTCAGGCCAATCGTCTACGACTTGGGGGGGATCTCCGAGGCGGGAGGGGTGTTTCCGAGTGTCGGGTGGACCCAGGCGGTTGTTCCGTCGGCCCAATTTTCTTTTTTCCAGACGGGGACGCGGAGTTTGAATTCATCGATCAGGAACTGTCCCGCTTCGAACGCGTCGCGGCGATGCGGACAACTGACCGCCAGGGCGATGCTGATCTCGCCCAGTTCGAGATGTCCTAATCGATGCACGATCGCAGCGCTCAAAATCGGCCAGCGTTCAGAAGCTTCCTTCACGAGTTCGTGCATTTTGGCCTC
>DATKCB010000436.1:0-7759 GCA_035513495.1 Planctomycetaceae bacterium
GCTGTTCTCGGTTTATCACGAGCACTTTGTCGGATTTCGCCTGCACCAATGGCACGAACACACGAGTCGCGGCCCAGTTCTGATCAGCGAACCACGCGAAGGTGCGATCAGTCTCACGCGCATCGCATACTGCCTCACCGATCGCGGCATCAAACTCCTTACGGAAGGTCTTGATTCTCTGGTCGATGCGCCGGCGATGGATGTGGGTGGGGTTCGAGCATATGCTGAGCCGTGGGTTGTCGAACTGAATGATGGCGATTGGAGCATTTGCGAATTGCGATGAGAAATGCTTCTCTCGGTCACTACCAAACTCGTTTCATTCTCACTCCCCACCGACTACGATATCTCCTCGACCTCTAGTCTTACCCGATCCATCCCAGGACCCCCGCGTATGAAACTCTGTTCTCTCTGTTTCCTCCTGTTCCTGCCCGTCACCCTCCAAGCCGCGACGTACAATGTGTCGATCGAACCCGAACCCGGCGAAGCGTTCGGGAGCGCCGATTATCGGTTGTGGGTGCCGGATGAGGTGGCGACGCTGCGGGGGGTGATCGTGCGGCAGCATGGGTGCGGGGAGGGGGCGCGGAAGTTCGGGCGGGAACATGCCGATGATCCGCAGTGGCAGGCTCTCGCGCGGAAATGGGATTGTGCGCTGCTCGGCTCGCAGTTGTGGGCTCCCGAAGAGGATTGCAGCACTTGGACGATCCCCGAGGACGGTTCGGCGCGGGCGTTTCTCTCGGGACTCAGAGAACTGGCGGAACGTTCGAACCATCCCGAGTTGACGCGGGTTCCCTGGTGTTTGTGGGGGCATTCGGGCGGGGCGATGTGGGTCTGCAACATGACGTATCGGTATCCCGAGCGGGTGATCGCGACGTTTCCTCGCTCGGGGGGATTGGCTCCGACAGGGCGCGAGTTCAAACGCTCGCAGCCGGCACAGTTCGGCGATTCCCCGAAAGCTATCGAAGTGCCGATTCTGTTCTGTTTCGGGGAGCAGGAGGACATCGAGGGGACGCGGTTCTATGCGGGTGTGTCGGCCGCGAGAGAGTTATTCGAGTATGGGCGGTCGAAAGATGCACCGTGGTCGCTGGCGGTGCATCCGGGATCGGAACACGAAAATAGCAACAGCCGACTGCTGGCGATCCGGTTTTTCGACGCGTGTCTGAAACAGCGTTTGCCGGACGCGCAGAGCCGGGGAGAGGGTCCGATTGCTCCACTCGCGGTCTCGCGAGAGAAAAGCTGGTTCGGCGATCTGAAATCGTTGAAGATTATCCGCGAACGGGACGGCGTGAAAGATGCGTCGGGAATGGTCTGGCTGCCGGATACAACGCTGGCGCGGGCGTGGCGGGAATTTTGTGAGCGGGGGAGTCTATCCGACAGTTCTCCGCCACCGGCTCCCGAGCGTGTCGCGATCGAAGAGACCGACGAGGGGATCAAAATCACGTGGAGCGGCGAGGCCGACATCGAGAGCGGACTTGGGTCGTTTCGCGTTTATCGCGATGGGCAGATGATCGGCGAGATACGAGGCCCCGAAGACAAACGCTGGAATCCGCACCAGCACTACCACGCGTGGAACTACTCCGACCAGCCGCTGTGGGGGACGGAGTTTCCCCCCAAGGAGTTTTTGGACACCACCACGAAACTTGCCCGGGGTGTCGTCTACGAGATCTCGACGGTGAATCAGGCGGGGTTGGAATCGGCGCGGGCCGGTGCGGCGGAGTGAATCGAACCACGTAAGACACGAATCACACGAAAGAAGGAGTACGAAAGGTCTGAAAAGTTTGAAAAGTAGGAAAAGTAGGAAAAGTCATCGTATTGATCCGCGATGTGGACGAGTCAACTTTTCATACTTTTCCCACATTTCGAGCTTTTTCCACTTCTGGCCAAGAGATCGCGGCCACGAGCCGCGCTGGGTCCTCTGTGGTGAGCCACTTAGCGGCAGAGAATCTTGCGGCTGAGCATCGAGCAGAAATCTTTGGTGCAGACTTTGGTTTCGATCCAGAGTTGTCCGCACCAGGAATCGCTGGACTCGGACCGGGAATCGGGGACGTGCAGGGTCAGCGTGAGCGATTCGCGGTACAGGTCGGCCTGGCGGATGCCTTGCAGCAGAGACGCCGGTGAGACGCGGGTGGGATTCTTCGCGCGGATGATGTCGCTGGCCATCAGCGCGTCGGTGACGTATTCGGCGCAGTGCAGTCCGGCGCAGCGTTCACCGCTGAGGTGATGTTTGACGGCGTAGGGGCGACCGATTTCGCTCTTCAGTTTGGCGGCGTAGGGTTCGGTCAGTTTGTCGTTGAAGCGAAACACGGGTTGCAGAACGTGCAGTTCGCTCGGCGCGAGGAACTCGATGTATTCGCTCAGCGGCTGCTTGCGGACTCCGTACCCGTTGGAGGAATCGTAGACGTACGGAACTCCGTGTTCGACGACGACGGCAGCGACGTGTGTGTAGGGGCTGCCCGAGAAAACTTTGACGGCCACGCAATCTCCCTGGCTGAACAAGAGCGTGCCCGTCTGAGCCTGTTCGGCGACGGCCTTGACCATCTGGTCGTGCGAGGTGAATTCGGCGGCGTGGGACAGGCCGGGAATCAGGGCGAGCAGGAAAGCAGCGAACAGTGCTTTCATCAAATTCCTCGTCTGAGGGAGAGGGGGAACATTTTCCCGTCCTGTGGATCATTTCGACAGGAAAGATGTTCCCGTCGTACGTGATGATACGTTGAGGGATTCGTCGGAGATCAGATTTCCTTGGATGATTTTGGAATAATCTTCCCTGAAATTTCTCGTAAGCTGTTGTCGACTCACTCTTTAGAGTTTTACGGCTGAATTCCGCGGACGACCTGAAACTGGCGTTCGTAGACGACTTCGACCTTTTGAAACAGCTTGGGCATCGCTCGAAGATACCAGCTTGCCTTCTTGGCGACCAGATAAATCTTGCCTCCGGGCCTCAGACAGCGGTGCGCACCGTCCAGAAACTGCTCGGCGATCTGATAGTTTGAGTAGTAGGGGGGATTGGCGAGCACGACGTCGAAGTGCATTCCGGCGGGTGAGGCAACTTCGTCGTCGAGATTGACGGTAATGTTCGTGAGTCCGTTCAGTTCGGCTCCCAGTTCGGTACACTGGATCGCCCGCGCGTGCGAATCGATCGCGACGACGTGTCCTTTGGGTGCGCGAAACGCGGCGGCGAATGAGACTGTTCCGCTGCCGCAACCGATGTCGAGGACGGAATCGTTCGGTGCGATCTGCATTGCTTCGATGAGTGCCCGCGCTCCGAGATCGAGGTGACGATGGCTGAAGACACCGGGACGGCTGATCGCTTTGATTAATCGCTCTCCGTCGCGAAAGGCGAACTCAGAGGAGAAATCTCTCTGCTTTTTCAAATCTCCTTTGCGAACACCGGAGAGGATCGTCGCTTCGTCCATTTCGATCTGTGTGACTTTGGGGAACAGCTTCTTCAGCTCTTCGTGCAGCCAGAGGTTCTTGGGAGTTTCGACTCCGACGAACAGGCGGCCTCCCTGAGCGAGCCGAGTGAAGGCGTCCTGCATCAGGTCGCGGGCGAGTTCGCGTTCGCCCTTTGCGGGAAGAATCACGACGATCGCGTCGAATTCTGCTTCGGGAAAATCGGTATCGCAGATGATCTTCAGATTGTCCGGAAGGGGCTGACGTGCCTCGAAGGCGCGGCGGGCCTGATATTGATCGAGGAACAGACACGAGACCGCCGATTCGGGAGATTGTTCGGCAAGATGTGCGGCCAGTTGTG
The DNA here is from genome assembly GCA_035513495.1 of Planctomycetaceae bacterium. Taxonomy (GTDB): domain Bacteria; phylum Planctomycetota; class Planctomycetia; order Planctomycetales; family Planctomycetaceae; genus DATKCB01. Next base: position 3,749 of record DATKCB010000436.1, read on the forward strand.
CGCGTCCCAGCGACGTGCAGGCGAATCGCTCGCCCGTCAGTTCGGGGAGTTTTTCGATCAGCAGCCGTTCGATCCGCTTGATACCGTAAGGTTGTTTCGGTTTGAAGCGTCGGGTCATGCGCGCGGCTTTCGGTTACTCATCGTCTGTCCGGAAAAGGGGTCAGGCACCCTGCATGTTGTGGTCCATGCTGAGGTCAGCCACAATATCCGGGAGCCAGACCCCTTTTCCGGAGAGCGTCTCAGATGACGCGACAGATGTAACATTTGAGATATTGCGTTTCGAAGCAGAGGGTCGAGATGGGATGGTCGGCAGCCTGTCCGCGCGATTCGAGAATCTGGATCGTGCGTCCCGAACGGATTGCGATCTGGGCCAGCATGTCTTCGAAGTCGGAGCGCGAGACAAGTCCCGAGCAACTGCACGTGACGAGGATTCCTCCTGCGGGCATCAGGTCGAGCGCCCGGCGGTTGAGGCTGAAATAGCCTTTCATCGCACGATCGAGTCCTTTTCGCGTGCGGGCCAGTTTGGGAGGATCGAGAAAGACGGCGTCGAACGTCCGCTGCTCTGCGATCAGGTTTTCCAGATAGTCGAACACATCGGCGCGGACGTATTCGAAGCGGTCGGCAACACCGTTGAGTTCGGCGTTGGTACGGGCGAGGTCGAGTGCCGACTCGGACGTATCGATCGCCAGCACGTTCGAGGCTTTCCCATGCAGGACCGCGGAGAGGCCGAAGCCCCCCGAGTAACAAAACGCATCGAGTACCCGGGCATTCGGCGGAAGATATTTGGCTGCCGCAGTGCGGTTTTCGCGTTGATCGAGATAAAAACCGGTTTTCTGTCCCTGCACGACATCGACCGAAAACCGGATTCCGGCATCGTTGACCTGCAACCGTTCGGGTGGCGGTTCGCCGGTCAGCAGGCCGTCCTGCAAATCGAGCTGCTCCTGATCGGTCATGCCGCGTTCGGTTCGGAGGAAAATCCCGCGGGGGTTGAGTTTCTCCTGCAACAGTTCGACCAGCAGCTCGAGTCGTTTACTGACGGCGAGGCTCGTGACCTGCACGAGCAGCCATTCGCCGAACTGATCGACGATCAATCCCGAGAGTCCGTCCGCCTCGCTGAAGACGAGCCGGCAGGCGGTTTCTTCGTCGGCGTCGCGGAACATGAGCAGCCGCAATCGAAACGCCTGGTCGAGCTGATCGGCCCAGAATTCCCGATCGATCCGATGCTGTTCGTTCCAGGAGTAGAGCCGGACTCGAATCTGACTGTGCGGATTGAACAGTCCCCAGGCGATGAACTGCCCTTCGTGTGTATGGAGAGCGACTTCGTCACCCGGTTCGGGAGCACCCGAAATCGACGCGATCGCTCCGGCGAAAACCCAGGGATGCCGACTGAAAAAGGGGAGGGCTTTCCTGGGTTTGAGGATAACGCGTGGAGTGGCGGAGTCGGACATGGGACGCTTCGTTCAGTTTCGCCCACACCGGAACATTTGCGTTCTGAATGCGGCGACATCTTTTTCGAGGTTGACTGGATTCCTGTCGATCGAGGAATCATGGATCAACGCTGTCTGATTTGACATATTGGAGCCAGAGAGGGTCTGTTCAGCAACCCCAAAACGGCTATTCGGGACTCGCCTGCCGAGATTCTTCGACTTCCTGCAGATAGGCCAGCAGCCGGTCGCGTTCGCTCGACAGATGCCGCACACGCAATAACAAGCGAACACTCGTTTGCAGTTCGAGCTTGTTGACCGGCTTGGTGAGAAAGTCGTCGCACCCGGCGGAGACCGCTTTTTCGATGTCGCCCGATTCGTTGAGAGCTGTCACCATCAGGATGGGGATGTTGCGCGTTTCGTCCTGCGATTTCAGCCGCTGGCAGACCTCGTATCCGCTCATGCGGGGCATCATGATGTCGAGCAGAATCATGTCGGGTTCGCGTTGTTCGACCGCAGCAAGGGCCTCTTGTCCATCGTTGACAATCTGAATTTCGTATCCCTCGCCCGCGAGATACGCCTCCAGCAGTTCGCAGTTGGGGAGATTGTCGTCGACAATCAGAATACGCGAGCCGGTGAGGTCGAGAGTGCTCATGGGGGATGATCCGGTAAATATTTGAGGAATGAGTCGAGATCGATTGCGATTATAAACAGCCAGGGGCAGTCTGAAAAAGCCCACCGCTCGAACAATAGTGAAGTGAGGCCGATTATCAGCGCGCTGGGAAACTTTGACGGCTGTTCCGGTTGGACTGCAATTCGGGGAAACCGTCGAGATTGTCTCATGCCGGGTCGATTCATATTCAAAGCAGATTCTCTCTCCGTTTCCTCACTGAACCACGACAGCAGAGGCTGTCTTCGCAGATCAGCGAAGGAGAAATGAATTGAGAATCTGGTTCTTCAGTTGTGCATTTCAGAATTCAGGGTCTCGTGCCGCTGAATCGAGGAAGTTGCAGGATTGAAGAAGTTTCCGTACCGCGCTCATCGAATCATTTAAGTCTGTCGATCGGTGATTTTCGGATCACACATGTCAGAAATCGGATTTCGGACAGGTTCGAATCGGATCGCAGACGTTTGACAACATCTGGAGGAGTACCCTGATGCTGCGTAACACATTTTCTCTGAAAAAATGGCTGGGGGCCATTGCGATTGCAGCGGGAGTTCTTGCTCCTGTGAATCAGTCCGCCTCCGCTCTCGAATTGTTCGATGACGTCGATCTCCCCACGCTCTCTTTGCCGGACGGCGAAAACGGCGGTCCCGACTTCGGCGGATGGACCAACTACGGCTATCGGGGCGACTCGGAAAGCCGGTTCAATCTGAACTTCAACGACAATCAGTCGCAGTTCGGCTCGCAACAGCGACACGGCTTGAACCAGCTCTGGTTCTACCTCGAACAAGTGGCCGACGGGTCCGACGGAGTCGGTTACGGTTACCGCGCCGACGTGATGTACGGCCTCGACGCCGACGATACAGTTGCCTTCGGTGCGTCGAACAGCTTCGACAACCGGCACAATTTCAACCACGGCATCTACGGATTTGCGATCCCTCAGTTGTATGGGGAAGTTGCTTACGGCGACTGGAGCATGAAAGCCGGTCACTTTTACACGCTCGTCGGTTACGAAGTCGTTCCCGCTACAGGAAACTTCTTCTACAGCCACGCTTACACGATGTTCAATAACGAGCCGTTCACGCACACCGGTGTCTTGTCGACGTACAAGGCGAGTGAGAACGTGACATTGTACAACGGATACACGCTCGGCTGGGATACTGGGTTCGATCGCTTCGACGATGGCGGCAACTTCCTCGGCGGTGCCAGCGTCGGCGTGGGCGATAATCTGACAGTCACCTATATCCTCACCGTCGGCGACCTCGGCTGGCGTGGAGAAGGTTACTCGCACAGCATCGTGGCCGATTTCGCGCTGACCGACAAATGGAATTATGTCTTCCAGACCGACCTGGTCGAAACGAACAGTGCTGCGGCTGGAGATCCCAACGGCGATCACCAGTTTGCATTCAACCAATACCTGTTCTACACCATTAACGATAAGCTCAAAGCCGGGCTGCGTGCTGAATGGTGGAAGACGGGTGGCGGAGCCTGGACAACGGCTGCGTTTGGTGCACCGACCGGAAGCCTGGATATCTATGAAGTGACCGCCGGATTGAACATCGCTCCGATGGATAACGTCATGATTCGCCCCGAAGTTCGTCACGACTGGAGCGGAGATTTTCTGGGTACGTCGATCAACTACACCACCGCCGCAGTGGACGTGATCGTGTCCTTCTGATTGTTCTCTCTTTCGAGAGATTTGATAAATGCGAGACCGACTCGCTCTCATCGAGCGGGCCGGTTTTTTTATTGAACGAGCTTCTAACGGTCTTCCGCCAACCGGGCTACGGCGAAGGCGCATGCCGATTCCGCGACTTGCGGACCGAACATCCCTTCGATCGGGATCGCTGTGGCTGACGTGAGTCGTGGAACATCCCGCATCGCCTGTGCGGCGAGAAACGTACCTCGTCCCGAGAGAATCAC
>DATKCB010000437.1:0-3486 GCA_035513495.1 Planctomycetaceae bacterium
CCGACGTAGAAAAACGCGAGGCGGAAGATGAAGAAGATGATGAAGATCGCCACAACCACCCAGACTCCCCAGCCCAGAGTCGAGGCCAGAATCGACAGGCTGCGACGCGCCTGATCTTCGAACTGCGGACTCATCCGCGCCAGTGCTTCGGGAACGGTTCCCGAGTCTTCGGCGACCTGAACCATGTGAAGATAGTCTTCGGGAAACAACTGAGTCGCGGCCAGCGCTTCGCCGAGGAATTCTCCTTCCTGGACCGCCTGCCAGATGTGAGGAGTCGCCGCGATGAATGCGCCGTTCGAAGTCGCCCGCAGACTCGCTTCGAGCGACGGCTTGATCGACATCCCGGCTCCCTGCGTCAGCGAGAACGCCCACGAGAAGCGGGCGATCGCGAACGATTGGGCGCAGGTCCCGATGACGGGAATTTTGAGGATCACACCGTCGAACTGCTGTTTTCCTCCGAGCGAACTGTTCATCACCCGATAGACGATATACAGCACCAGCAGCGAGCCGAAGATCATCCCGAGCCAGAGCAAGGCCCCTTTCGTGCCGAGCAGACCGAGTCCGAGCACGTCGATCGGCTCTCCCGGCCTCGTTTCGGCGATCCAGCCCATGATGAAAATGAGCAATGCGATGACGAACACCGCCGCGACGAACTGCAGCGCCGGCCAGGCGATCGCCCGTACAAAATCCCGCTTCAGCCGGAGGCGGGTTTCGTAATGATCCGACAGCGAGCGCAGCACTTCCGGCAGCGAGCCGGTCGTTTCGCCGACCGCGACCATATCGATCAACAGTCGCGGCAGGTATTCGGAATGCTCTTCCATCGCGCTGGAGATGTCGGAGCCTTCCCGGACTCGCTGCTCGACTTCAGACAACACCTCTCGCATGCGTCCGTCGGTATTTTTTCGTCCGGCCAGTTCGAACGCCTTTTTGACGTCGACTCCCGAATCGAGCATCGTGAAGAGCGACCGGCAGACGTTCATCAGCGACTTGAGCGATGCACGAGTATTGAACACGGACGGACCTTTGGGAATCAGCGAAGAGGGAGGGTCCATCTTAGCAGACCGGTCGACCCTTCGTCGAAAGGATTCTCATTTCGAGTGTGTCTTGAGGAAGTTGTCACGAATCTTGTGCAGCGATTTCCAGATCTCGTGTTCCGGTGTTTGAGGCGAAACGCACAGGAAGACCCAATGTTGGTTGTTGTGAGTCCAGGTGTGAGATTCGATCCGCAACGTTTGAGCGGCTTTCGTGGCGAATGGTTCGGTCCAGGCGAGGGTTCCGATTGCTTGTTGAATCTGATTTCCTTTCACGGGTTGCACGACCGGTTTCAGTTCGAGCGTGAACTTGTCCGTTTCGATCGTCCCCTTCGAGACGGCTGTCGCCAACCCCTGAAAGTACACCAGCAATTCCTGTTTCAGTAGTTTGTCGTCGGGGAGTTTTTCGTTCTTCAAGCGAAACGCGAGGGCGTATGAGAAGAAGTCTTCAGCCTGGGCACGAAACATCCCCGGAGCGAACCGGATTTCTTCCTGTCCTTGAAACGTCATCGTGGGAGCGAACGACGGAGGGAGGACGATCCGTTCCTTTTGCCAACCTGCGGGAGCTTCGAGCGGGATTTCGTCGATCGTTTGTCCCCAGAGCGAGGGAGCGAACCCCGTGAAAATCAGTAACAGACAGCCGAACGAGCGACGAATTGGGGAGAAAGTCATGCAGCGTTCCCACGGATGGATTTCGGACAGAATTGCGAGGTTTCCCGCGTAAGGTTAGGCTGGAGGGATTGTCGGAATGCGTTTCCTCCCCTCCAGCGAATATCATAACACTCAAGGTGACACGATGCGATTTTCTTCTCTCTGCGCTCTCTCGATTCTGCTGGTCATTCCGTTTTCGGGATGCAACGACTCAAGCCCCGCACCGGCAAAGCCGAGCAGCACCGAACCAGACAAAAAACCTGCTCCCGAGGCAAACGAGACGAAAGCTCCTGCGACCGAACCTCGGGCAGCCGACGATCCCGCAGCCGTTGCCGCCTTGAAAGAACGATTCGTTCGGCTGGTTCAGGACAATGCGGGAATCACCATCAAAGCCTATGCTGAGGATTTTCCGGTAACCGATGCCGACCTTGTGCATTTCGCGAAGCTCCCCAGTCTGATCGATTTGCGGCTGACGGGACCCGAGATCACCGATGCCGGCCTGAAACATCTCAGCGGACTGACCGAGCTGCAAATCCTGGGCCTGACGAACACGGGTATCGAAGGAGACGGACTGAAAGACTTGTCAGAGTTGAAGAAGTTGAAGGCTCTCTATCTGCGGAGATCGAATCTGAAGAACGAAGCCCTCGCTGATCTGCAACCGCTCACGTCGCTCAGGGAAGTCGATTTGCGATTTTCTCCCATCGACGACGACGGGATGGAACATCTCGCCAAAATGAAAAATCTGAGAAGCATCAAACTCGAAGGGAGCAATTGCACTGAAGAGGCGATCCGAATTCTCCATCCGATTGAAAATCTCGAACGGATCAATGCCTCCCGGACGTTCTTTCGAGATGGGACGCTCGAGTATGCCGCAGCATTCAAAAAACTGAAAGCGCTCGAACTGCCCGACACGCTCGTCTCCGATTACGGTCTCGAGCAGATCGCCGACCTGGAAAATCTCGAATACCTGAACCTGATGCGGGCCCAGGCGATCGGTGACGATGGAATGGCGTATGTCAAAAACTTCAAGAAGCTCACCCGCCTGATTCTGCGAGGTACTGCTGTCGGCGATGCGGGTTTGGCGCATATCGCGGAACTGCCAACGCTGAAAATCCTCGACTTCAGTGAGAACTTTTTAAGCGCCGACGGCTTTGCAGCACTCTCTCGCATCGAGACTCTGGAAGAACTGAATCTCTGGCAGACCACGACGACGGACGATGCGGCAATCGAGACGATCTCCAACCTCAAGAATCTGAAGAGCCTCGACCTCGAAGTCACTGCGATCACCAACGACTGCGTCGCCAGTTTGTTGAAATTCCCCAACCTGGAAAACTTGTCGCTCGCCGGAACGAAAATCGATGACGCCGGGATCGCTCAACTGAAGGATGCACCAGCATTGAAATCTTTAGATATTCGTTTTCTGATCATTTCGGAAGAGGTATTGAACGAACTTCGCGAAGCGAAACCTGACCTCAAGCTGATCACTCAATAAATCGCTCGATCAACGATTGTTCGACGCGCGACAGACCAGGGAGGGCATCGCGATTACCGTACCGTTCACACTTGAGAGCCGCGCACGTAGAGGCGAAGCGGAGAATCTGTTCGGGGGGCCAGTCCTGCAGCCACGCATGGATCAGCGCTCCCGTGAACACGTCTCCCGCTCCAGTCGTATCGACCGCATCAATTTCGAAGGCCGGTTGATGCCACTCGCCGCGCTCGGAGAACAGCCACGCTCCGCGCGTTCCATCGGTGACGGTTACGAGTTCGGCTCCGAGATCGAGCAGACGTTTTCCGCCGCGCGAGA
>DATKCB010000438.1:0-3316 GCA_035513495.1 Planctomycetaceae bacterium
AGTCGTTGGGCTTCGTTGACCATCATTTTCAGTTCGCTTTGCAGTGCGATGAACTGCCAGCCTTCGGCGGTGCGCTGTTCGACCTCTTCGATCGTTTGCACGTGCAGACCGACTGGAGTTCCAGTTTTCTGGCCTGCCGCCAGAACCTGTTGGAGTGCGGCTTCGAATTCTTCGGCGGTCGGCGGTGTTCCGTCGGGAGCTTTCATCTGCCACGTCAGATCGTTCGGTCCGACGAAAATCGCATCGACACCCGGCAACGAGTAAATCTCCTCAGCATTCGCGACTCCCTCCGGAGATTCAGTCTGCAGAATCACGAGGATCTCATTGTTGGCATATTTGAAATATTCACCGGCTGTCGCATCAAAGTTGAGAGCGTGGAGCGTCCCTCCCAGTGAGCGATTTCCTTCGGGCGGGTACTTGGCCGCCGCGATGGCGATTTTGGCCTCTTCGACTGTGTTAACCATCGGGACGACGATTCCGTGAGCGCCGGCATCGAGGACTCGTTTGATCAGATCGTGATCTCCCCGGGGCACGCGAGCGAGCGGAACGCAACCGGCATCAGCGATCACTCCGAACAGAATGCCCGCCTGCGACCAGTCGATGGGACTGTGCTCCAGATCGACGGTCAGCCAGGGAAAGCCGACGCGGGCCATCAGGCGAGTGGCCTGAACGTCACCGAACGAGAGCCAGGTTCCGACTTGAGGTTGTCCGGCTCTGAGAGCGGCTTTCACGGGATTCTGTTTCATGAGTCTGTGTCCGAGGTGGGAGGTGGGAGGTGAAGGCGGGTGTGAGGTTATGGATCGTGGGGCAGGTTTTCAATAGCACACCGGGTAGATATTCAACTCTGCCTTCCGTGAAGAGAGTTTGACGATAGCCTGCTGACTGTCGCAGGATTGGAATCGTACGCTACGTTCGAGCAGGCTGAATCTTCAGCCTGCCGGGCAGGATACATTCCTGCCCCACGAAGTCACTATCTGTCCGGGAATCAGTATCGGAATGTTTGGCATCAGACGCAAGGGGACGGAAAGTTGCTGAGTTCGCGAAGACTTCTGTGTAGGATAAGGCCGGTTTGACACTTGGAGATTGACCAATGCGGATTTACAGATTTACCCTCCTGGCGATGCTGCCGGGGATTTTCTGCTCACTCGTAGCGATCGGTGAGGATCGCGTGGCTTGGACGACTTCCCGGATCGTGAGAACGCCCGAACCTCCGCCGAAGTTCAAGACGGTCAACGCCTATCCGAACCTCACATTCGACAAACCGACGGTGGCGACGTCCGCCCCGAATTCGAGCCGGCTGTTTGTGAGCGAGCAGTTCGGCAGGATTTATTCCTTTCCCGACGATCCCCACGTCAGAATCGCCGATCTGTTCATCGATTTGAAGACAGAACTCACGACGCTCCCCGTCGACAACTCGACCAGTGGAGTCGGTGCCGTCTACGGAATCGCATTTCATCCCGAGTATCCCGCGAAGCCGCTCGTCTACATCACCTATACGTTGAATCCGAAAGACCGCAATGTTCCCCTGCTCGACGGAACGCGGGTCTCGGAGTTTCGCGTAGACCAATCCGATCCTCCTCGCGCGATTCCCGAGTCCGAACGGATTGTGATCACCTGGCGCGAGGGAGGGCATAACGGGGGGTGTCTGAAATTCGGTCCCGACGGCGACTTGTATATCGCAACCGGCGATGCAGCACCTCCCAATCCTCCAGATCCTCTGCGAGCCGGACAGGATGTGAGCAACCTGCTGTCGGCACTGCTCCGAATCGATGTCGATCGTCGCGATGAAGGATTGCAATACGCAATTCCTGAGGAGAACCCCTTCATCGCATTGGCGGGTGCTCGTCCGGAAATCTGGGCGTACGGATTTCGCAATCCCTGGAAGATGAGTTTCGACCGCGAGACGGGAGAACTCTGGGTCGGCGATGTCGGTTGGGAATTGTGGGAGATGGTCTATTACATTCGCAAGGGAGGCAACTACGGTTGGAGCGCGACTGAAGGTCCGCAAGCGGTACATCCCGACGAACCGATCGGACCGACGCCGATTCTTCCTCCTGCGATCTCTCTACCCCATTCGGAATCATCCTCCGTCACGGGAGGGTTCGTCTATCGCGGCAGCAGGTTCCCCGAGCTGCGCGGAAGATACATCTTCGGGGACTACGATACGCGTGGTGTCTGGGCGGCTGACTTCAAGGAAGGCGTCTTACAGTCGCGAGAAACGATCACTCCTGCCGAACATCGTGTCGTTGCCTTCGCTGAAAAGAACGACGGGGAACTGCTCGTCGCCGATTATGAATCGGGAACGCTCAATCGATTCGAACGAAACATCGTTGAACAACCCCAGGCCGAGTTTCCCCGACGGCTGAGCGAAACGGGTTTATTCGCGAAACTGTCCGAACAGGTTCCAGCGGCGGGAGTCTACGAATTCGAGATCAACGCACCGATGTGGAGCGACGGTGCGACAGCCCGCCGCTACGTTGCACTGCCGGACGACTCGGGAGTCCGCTGGTATCCCAACCGGCGTCCGATCCCCGGACTGGCCAGCAGCGCTCGGTTGTTCTTTCCCGAAAACGGTGTACTCGCGAAAACCATCTCTCTCGAAACAACCTCTGGTCCGATGAAAATCGAAACGCAGATTCTCCATCACGACGGACGCTTCTGGCACGGTTATTCCTACCGCTGGAACGATCTTCAGACCGAGGCCGAACTCGTCGCGGCCGACGGAGATTCGACGTTCTTCACGATTCCCGACGCCGACGCTCCCGAAGGCCAGAGCGAACTTCGCTGGACGTTCCACGGACGCCAGCAATGCCTCCGCTGCCATAACCCCTGGAACGAACACGCGCTCGCGTTCAACATTCCTCAACTCAATCGCAGTACCGCGACTCATTCCGATCAACTGAAATTTCTTGAAGAACTGCGGCTGCTCAACCCGGTGCGGGAAGAGGACGGCAAGAACATCAATTGGAACAAAGCACCCGAAAAATTGGTCAATCTGACCGACGCAGATCTGACTCCCGAACAACACGCTCGCACTTATCTGCATGTGAACTGCGCGCACTGTCATCAACAGCATGCGGGCGGAACGACCACGATCGACCTGCGCTACGATCTTCCGCTCGATAAGACGAATCTGATCGGAGCCGCGCCCATGCAGGGGACTTTCGGCATCCCGAACGCCAAATTGATCGAGCCGGGCAAACCGTGGGAATCGGTTCTGCAATACCGTCTGATCGTCACCGGAGCGGGACACATGCCGCACGTCGGAGCCGAACGGGTCGATACCCGGTATGCGAGCGTCGTCGAGCGTTGGATT
>DATKCB010000439.1:0-8969 GCA_035513495.1 Planctomycetaceae bacterium
AAGGAGCGATCGAATCGTTCGAACTCGCCTTCCGGATGCAGGACGAAATCCCCGGCTTGCTCGACCTCTCTTCGGAGACGGAAGCGACGTTTGAGAACTACGGAGTCGGTGCCGGGCGACCGACCGATCTCTTCGGACGCCAGTGTCTGCTCGCCCGTCGCATGGCGGAAGCAGGCGTGCGGTTCATCGAGGTGACCGCCCCCGCGAAATGGGACCATCACTTCCTGCTCGAAGCGGAACTCAAGAAGAGTTGTGAAGCGACGGACCAGCCGATCGCCGCGCTACTTACCGATTTGAAACAACGCGGACTTCTGGACGACACATTGGTCATCTGGGCCGGTGAGTTCGGCCGGACGCCGTACGCACAAAGCGGCACGGGGCGGGATCACAACAACAAAGGTTACACACTCTGGATGGCCGGGGGCGGTGTAAAGGGAGGGCTTGCGTACGGCGCGACCGACGAACTCGGATATCAGGCGGTCGAACATCCCGTCCACATCCACGACTGGCATGCGACGATTCTGCACCTGCTCGGTCTCGATCACACCCGGCTGACGTTCAACTTCGCAGGCCGCGACTTCCGCCTGACCGACGTCTACGGGAACGTGGTCCACGACATCATCGCGTGACGGGGCTTCAACGCTGGAGTTCCTGTTCGACCGGTCGTTCGTGCCAGGCGAAATGCAGCAGAAGCCAATTGCAGAGATGCTCGGAAGTCAGCAACCCCACCAGTTCTCCTTCGCGTTCGACGAGCAATGCCGAGCAGCCCGAGGTCTGCATTCTGTCGATGGCGAGGTCCAGCGGAATCGAAGACACCATTTCGTTGATCCGAGGCAGAATCAGATCCCCGGGACGGAGCATCGTTGGAATCGTCCGATCCTCTGTAACGAAGAATGAGCTGAAACTTGCGGTTCAACTTTCTCAGTTTGATCTGTCGCCACCCATTTCGAGCGGTTATCATCAATCGAGATCCGGCGGGCAACTTCGCTTTCCGATCGTCCTCGTTTTGTGGATTACCGATGAATACGAACTCCCTCTTCCGGCTCTTGCTGACCGCTTCCGTTTTGATGGTTTCTGTCTCGTGCGAGCGTGCCGAAGTGGTGTTCCAGATTGAACCAACACGACCAGCCACATCGACTGAAAATATCTCGGAATCCAACATCCAGGTTGCGGCAGACGAAAAAAATGATTCTCCCTCGCCGAAAGCTGCCGAGCAGCGATTAGTGCCCGTTGCGACCGAAACCACTTCGCTCGCCGTCTTCGAGCAACGCATCCTGCCGATCTTCCAGTCGGCGAAGCCGTCCAGTTGTGCCGAGTGCCATTTGAGCGGTGTCGATCTGAAAGAGTACATCCGCCCTACCCAGCAGGAGACGTTCGCCTCACTGGTCGCTGCCGAAATGATCGATCTGAAAAATCCCGACGAGTCCAAAATTCTGAAATTCATCGATCGGAGTCCTGAAAAAGCGAGTCTCGTGACCGAGAAGATTCGGAAGCAGGAGTCCGAGGCGTTTCGCGCCTGGATCCGCGCGGCCGTGAACGATCCCAAGTTGCTGGCGGAAGGAAAAGCGACTCCCATCGGTCCGCAAGTCCCCGACGAAGTCATCCGTCACGCCCGCAAGGACCGGGTGCTCGCCTCGTTCGTCGAGAACATCTGGACCGAGGTCGGACGCTGTTCCGCCTGCCACTCACCCGACCGAAATCAGAAGCAGGTCAAAGAACACGGAGAACAGGTGTCGTGGATCACGCTCAAAGATCCCCAGTCCACACTGACGTACATGCTCGATGCCGGGCTGATCGATCCCGACGAACCCGAGCAGAGCCTCCTGCTGACGAAACCGACGATGCAGGTCAAGCACGGCGGAGGTCAGAAAATGGTGATCGGCGACCGGACCTACAAACAGTTCCGCCGCTTTATCGATGACTATGCTGCGATCGTCGATGGAACATATGAGAAAGCCGAGCAACTTCCCGTTCCCAACGAGGAAGTCTCTCTCGTAACGGAGATCTGGCTGAAGATCGAGGGTGTCCCCGCGAAGTACGACCAGATGCTGTTGCAGACCGACCTGTATCGGAAGACGGATTCCGGCTGGTCCGAATATCGGGTGGCGACCTCAGATCGACCCGTCTTTGGCGGAGGCAATCTGTGGCAGCACTCGCTGAGTCTGACCGCTCCCCGCGACAGTCAATGGGCGAAGGAGATGCGTTCCGAACGGCTGCCGCCCGGAAAGTATCTCCTCAAGCTCTACATCGATCAGTCCGGAAAACTCGCGAAAGATTTTACAGCCACCCTGGGAGACGAAGATCTGGTCGGCCAGGTGGAATTCGAAAGCCGCTGGCCGGCCGGGTATGGCAAGATGACAATCGTAAAGTATCCCGCCGAGTAATGGATTTCCCGCCTCACTTCCGCTTGATCGTCCCCGTCATGAAAGTGACCCACTTCCCGTCCTCCATCCGCATCGACGACGTGGCGATGATTTCGTCTTTCGATTTGAACTCGTAGGCATCGCGGAATTTGGTCATTTTTCCTTCCGCCATGAAGTTCGGGCCTTCGGCTTCGAGCGTCAGTTTCTTGCCGGACTCCTCGACGGTCCCTTCGTATTTCCACATGTAGTTCATCATCGAATCGACCCAGGTCCCGACGTACTTCTTCTTGTCGGTGTCGTAGCCGATCGTCTGAAGGCCGTGCATCGTCATCCCCATCATGTCCCCCTCGATCTGGTTCACGATCCAGAATCCACCGAGCGTCCGGGAAGTCATCTTTCCCTGACACTCAATCTCGGGAACCCCCGGCCCCATCGAGGCTTTCGATTTCGAAACCCATTCCCCTTCGAACTGCTTGAGCCAGAGGTGTTCTTTGGTTGGTTTCGGAAACTCGGGCAGTTCCTGAGCGGAAGCGTTTGTCACTGTCAGAAGTGTGACGAGGGCGGAGAACGTATAACTGAGCGATTTCATGATGTGGTTCCCTTTCTTGGAGTGAGGAAAAGTGATGTGATCCTGCCTCGATCAATATACATATGTTCGCATTACGGTGTCAACCACCCAACCTCCTCAATCCGATCCAGTTCCTTGTCAATCTCCGTCCCTTCGTAAAACGACAACCACCCCCGCAGTCGTTTCGTCTCACCCGGTTTGCAGTCCGGGAACTTTGGATCGGAGTGCAGGCACGGGCAGCGGCCGTTCCCCCAGGGGCGGTGGCACGGTTCCCAGGCGGTAATGATCCAGCGGTTCCCTGCGGGATTGCGGACCGCCATGAACGGATTGCGGCTGAGTCGGTTGTCGGTGGTCTGTTGGTTGAAACCTTCCGCCTCGCGGAGCATCACGCAGTTCTGCACGCGGAGGTCGGTCAGCGTTTCGTCGGTTCCGTTGTGCAGCCACATTTCCATCGCGACGTGATCCTTGCGGGGAACGACCAGCGTGCCGAAGCGGATGCCGTTAGGGAGCGTTCGTTCGAGCTTGAACGAACCGTCCGCGAGGCGTTCCCACTCCAGCGGTTCGAGTTCGACGTTAGTTTTTTCCCAGACCGTCGGCACGTGAGTATGAGCGAGGTAGGTCAATCCGAGATTAGACCAGATTGCCTCGGGGACATCCACAACGACATAACTCTCAGGATCCCACGGAAGAAACACGCTGGCTTTCGTTTCGCGTTGCGGCCGGATGGCCCCTTCGAGAAAACCGATCCGCGGATGACGTCCGCCGGGGTAGGGGAGCACGAGCAGTTTTGCCTCCGATGATCGCTCGGGCCGGGTTTCGGGATAAATGTCGTACGCCCGCTGCGCTTCGATAATTTTCGCGGGAGGCAATCCGGTCGCCCGTTCGATTTCATCGAGCGAATAGTTGTGATACCAGATCATATTCTCCAGCCAGAATTTGAGATCCGCGGCACTCTGGGGAGGACGGTGATGCTTCGGTTCTGCTTGAGCGTTCGCGACCGAATTCGTGACGAGGAAAATCAGAACGGGGCAGACGGCTTGCTTGAGCATGCAAAAGTCCTCGTCGTGTGGTGAGTCAATTGCGTTCGGGACGCGGCACGTCTGAATCGAAAAACGGAAGCCGCTCGGAAATTTTCTTCAGCATCCGCTCCCACAGTTCGTAGGGGGAGTCATGAAAGACGGCTTGCTGTTCCGCCGGGACCAGATACCAGTCCCCCCGCTCGATTTCCTGTTCGAGCTGATCGGGAGCCCAGCCCGCGCAACCCGAAAACACACGGAAGGTCGTCCCTCCGGGATTCTCGATCGCCGATTGAATCACTTCCTCGAACACATCCGCGTTGGTCGGCACATACACGCCCGGCATGATCGGTTCGCTGTCGGTGATGTCGCCCCGGTCGTGGAGTACGATCAATCCTCCCGGTTCGACCGGTCCGCCGAGATAGACCGGATCGTCGATCGACGGCAGTTCGAGTTGGCCCGTGAGCGCATGAGAGACGGAAATATCAGACGGTCGATTGACCACCAGCCCCATCGCCCCCTGCGGTCCCTGCTCGATCACCAGCACGACGGTTCGATAAAAACTGGGATCGATCAGATTCTTGGCAGAAACCAGAAACTGTCCTTTCAAGCTGTCCATGATCATTGACTTTCACATGGGTATGGGAGTCCCGACGTCTACGCACTCACTGCAAACACTAACTCCAAAATCCGTAACACCTCAGCCAAGTGACGTAGGACGGGCTTGTAGCCCGTCCGGAACGATCGAGTGGTCTTTCGGACGGGCTGGAAGGCCGTCCTACGTTGCCTCTCGCCATTCGGCTGAAGTGTTACCTGAATCCTACTCCTCACGCCTTGCGAATGAAATGAGCTGCATAACTGCGAACCTCCTGTCCATTGAGAACGTGAAACATCCGCAACTGCTGGATCATCGACTGGCTGAACCGCCGCAGCGGAATGTGGATCAGCCGCTTGCCGTATTTCTTCGCCAGCATTTTCCAGCCGGTTCCGGGCGGCGCTTCCGAAAGCAGGGCGATATGTTTTTCCTCGCTGTGACAGCAGGCCGACGCGATCAGGCGTTCCTCGAGCGTGTCGCAGAAGTCGAACTGGCGGTCGGTCCAGACGTCCCGGATCGCCCGCGGAGGAAACAGAAACATCGCCCCGCCGTACAGTGCCAATCCGATCGCCGGGCCGACCATCTCCTGCCGGTAATCGGTCGCGAACAGCGTCAGCGTCGATTCGTCGTGCGTTTCCGCAAACCACGTCACCCGCCACGGATAATCCCGCGGATCGGCGGGCGAATCGAACAGCATCACCACGCAATCCAGGTTTCCAACCCCGGGAGGAAGCACCTTGACGTACAGTTCGCCCGTGTGCCAGTTACGGAGCGTCTCGCGAATGTCGAGCCCGTCCTTGAGGCTCGCGCTGAACTTCTCGGTCCGTGCGAGATCGTGTCCGAGTAGTGCCAGCGCAGCGTCCTTGACGTGCGTCCGAAATCGCTCGATCGCGACATCCTCGGGAGGCCAACTGCAATGCCGGAACGGATCCCAGCCCATCTCCCAGCGTTCCCGATCCGACTGAACAGGCAACGGCTTGAGTTCGCACGACCGCCACGCGACCGTCTGTCCCGGGAGGCGGTTTTTCATCTCGACCAGTTCGCCGTCGGGCAACCGCGCCTGATCGATCCCCATCTCCAGCGACAGGTACGGCAGGTTTCTCAAATACGGATACCGCTGCGCCGTATGAGCGAGCGTCGTTGCAAACTGATCTCCGAAAATCTGCTGCGCCGCGACGACCAGCGAGTACAGATCGGGCGTCATCCGGCGCTCGACCAGCGACAGATTCCGCACGTATTGAAAATACGTCGCCAGGAGTTTCGGCGTGATCGGCCGGGCGCGGTTTCGGAATTCCTCCTTGTAGGCGTCGCGCGTGGCCAGGAGCAGTTCCTTGACTCCGTCGACCGACAGGTTTTCATCGTCCTCCAGTTCGACCCGAGCACGCTCGTACAAGCCGGTCACGAAGGGCAATTCTCCCAGCAGAAACGCCAGCGTTTTTTCGTTGACGGCGTAAGTCCTCGGATCGTTAACTTCGGGGGGCGTGTCCGCGATCGTCCGGCCGACGAAATAGGCGTCTTTGATCCAGGGCCAGTCGGTAATGGAGCAGACGAACAGAATCGAATCGTGCCGCTGTTCGAGTTCCTTCAGTCGCATCGCCATGTACGTTCCGCGATCGGCGGGCTGGCCTGGTGCCGGCGGCCCGAGCGCCGGCAGCACCGCCGCCGCGAATTTGTCGGGCGAGACCCGCTTGAGTGCATACGGATCGGGCAGCGACGCTCCGATGCTGACGAAATTCTCCGTCTCCAGATCGACGTACGCCCGGGGCATGTGTTCCTGCAGCGCGATCCGCAGCGCCGCGACGACCGGCTGACACGGATCGATCGGCACGTAACTCGCGGCACGATTTTCAACCGATTCGCTGACGTATTCGGTCAGCGAGAACTCGGGATATTCCTTCTGCACGACCGCCGTAATCGCCGGCAACAGTGGAATCGCCTCTTCGACGGCCTCCTGAAACGAAGGAGGAAGCGGCACGGCCAGACAGTCGAACTTCTGTTCGAGCATCACCCGCCGGACTTCCAGCGCAAAGTCCCCCGATCCATGAATGACCGGCAACACCCAGACGCGCGGACTGATTTTCAAAAATTCGGACAGCATGCGGGAATTATATCAGCAGAGTCTCCCAGTGCGATTTGGAAACTCGGAATTTTGTGCTGTTTCACAAGGGGTAAAAGAGTGGAAAGTAGAAGAGTGAAAGGTGGAAAATGAAAAGTTGAAGGGACCCGAAATCGGGTGCCATGCCCACATCGCGGAGCAGGGTGGGCATGCGATCAACCTTCGACTCGCGATTCACTCCTTTGACAACAATCCATTCGTTTAACGGCTAGCCGCAGGCGTCGGCGAATCGTCCTTACACTCTCTATTGTCGGGATCCGTCGAATGACTGGTTGGATGATCGAGGCAGAGGCCGAATCAAGGGAAGTCGTTGATCGCTTCTCTCGGATGCAGGACGAACTTCGGCAGAAGATGCAGAATGAGTATGAGTTCGGGGAAACTGATCATCATGACGCTCGGAGTCGAGACGATATTCACGGGACGGTCCTGTCAACGAACGGAAAAACTCGGTACCCAGATCCGTCATCGACAACGCGAAAATTCCGCAGTTCACCCAAACGACGAACCAGAACACGATCTGGAATTCCAGTTTTCGGTTTTTATGCCGAAACAGATTCTGGCCCAACAAAGCACCAGGCCATCCGCCGACCAGTGCCAGTACCTGCAGCGATTTTTCGCTCGTTCTCCAGCGGTTGTTCTGCGCTGCCGATTTGTCTTTAGAATACACCAGCAGCGTAATGAGACTCAGCAGAAGGTAGAGCAGTGGAAGCCAAACAGGAATGACCTTCAGCACGCACAAGACGACCAGCAGACAGAGAAATGCCACGCCGACGAATCCGCCGAAACCGATCCCGCTCGCACGCCTCGCCTGATAGCCGTTTCGTACTGGCGGACCGGAGGACTGGAATCGAATCTTGACCGCCTGAGGGCGGTTTTCCGAATCAAGTCCGATTTCGTAAACAATCGCATCGCCATCCACCGGCCGACGCCGTCGATCGGAAAATTCGTTGACATGAACGAACACCCGCCTTCCACCGCCCTCGGGTGTGACGAACCCGAAGCCCCGCTCGTCATTCCAGTTTTCAATGCGGCCCTGGTATTGCAAGGGAAATCCTTATGACGCATGGTGGCACGACCAGTCCGTTCAGGGCTGGTCGTTTTGCAACGCAACAAGAGGAATCACCCTCCAGTTTCGAGTTCTGAAAGGATCACTCAAACGGTAGAACCAGAGCCGAGTATACGGTGCCGTTCGGGCAGACGTAAGAGAAATGTTTGCGCGGAAGGGTATCACGGAAGGTGCTGGTCTTGACTCTTACCGCTCCGCAATACGGCCATCTGCGAGTAACGGTCGGACGCAATTATGCGGTTCCGATCGCAAGCAGAATCGGGGTCTCTCGATCCTCGTGTGAAACGGCCAGAAACAGCTCGGCTCCCTCAATCTCCCAGATCGCGGCGGGAAAGACTCCGTTGAGCGGAATTGCGTCGAACTCGTCTTCTGCTTCCGCCAGCCTGGGAAGGCCGAACTTCCTGGATAACTCTTCGACCAGCGAACCGTGAACGGTTTCAAACTCGCGATGCATCCGCTCTTGAAATTCGTCATCGTGAGCCTCTTCGTCATCTTCGAACTCGTAGATCTTGATGAACTCCAAGGCCCCCGGCCCGCCGCTTGCCAACTGCTCCGCGAACTCCACGATATCGTCCGGCATTGAGATTTCGTCGCTCATGGTCTGGCTGTTCCTTCGTCGGTTGTCCCGCGAACTGTTGGTGTGGCTTCGATTATAAAAACCTCCCGGTCTCTGACGCCAGAGGGTTGTTCCGGTCTCCGAGAGTTCGGGCCGATTTGAGTTCATCGGGCAGATTTGGAAATCGACCCTTCGTCGTGGAGCAGGTTTGTAACCTGCTGGAGAACACGCTACCGCCGATACTCGCTGGCTGTTCCGGCAGATTTGGAAATCTACCCTACGACGCGTGTTGCGCAACAAAGTCCGGTAGAGTAGAGGGATCGAAATCGGAAACTCCGGGAAATGTCAAATGTCAAAATCTGAATGTCAAAGGAAATCAGAAATCAGAAGCTCGATCGGGCCTTCCTTCACGCGTCTTTGCGACTTCACCCCTTTGCGTCGAAAACTCTTCCGCGCAACGACGAAGGATGAAACAAGCAGAAATTCGAAATTTTTCCGAAACTACTTTAAAACCGATCGTATCTCCCGGGTTTCATCCAAAGATCCCAAAGATGCAAAGATGTGATCTTCCACATTTCCCACCTTTGATAAACCCCGGGAGATTTTGATCTCAAGAGACCCGAACGATGAAACAAACCGGAGCAGGGAGAGATGCGAATTTCCCGGCGAACAGCGATGCCCACCCGACG
>DATKCB010000440.1:0-5700 GCA_035513495.1 Planctomycetaceae bacterium
ACTCTGAAATGTCGAAACGAGTCTTGCAATCCGATCCGCCGAACTCCGGAAGACGCGGATCGTTTGTTATGCAGATGTTGCTGGGGGGGGTGATCTGCTGGCGGCTGATGCTGGTTCCCGAGAGTTCGATTCTGGGAGAGACGCTGTGGGTTACGCTGACCACGATTGCAGTATTGGTCGTGTGGGCCGGCCTGCAACTTTTCTCGAATCGGGGTTTCGTACGATTCGACCGCTGGGATGCGCTCGTCTGGCTGACGATCGCAGGTCACGCGATGTCGATGGCGCTGTTGTGGAACTGGGGAGCCGACAAGCGGGCGGGAATCAATTTGTGCTGGGAGTGGGTCTCGCTGGGAGTGTTGTTCTTTTTGCTTCGGCAGACGATTCGAACGCGCGAAGAGGCGGGGAACCTGGTTCGATTGCTGATCGCGATCGGGTTCTGTTTTGCGTGTCTGGGGATCTGGCAGAAGTATTACGAACACCTCCAAAAGGTGCGAGAGTACACCGAGATGCAACAGCGATACGACGATCTCCAGGCTCTTTCTGCCGCCGGTCCGCTCTCTTTCTCGCTGGCCGACGAACTGCGAAAACTCGAACTCGAATTCTCGCAGTACAACATACCGCTCGATCCGCAAGGCCGCGTGATGTTTCAAAGCCGGTTGCAATATAGCTCGGAACCGTCCGGACGCTGGGCGCTGGCGAATTCGCTGGGAGGATTTCTGGCCGTCGGACTCGTGCTCTGTTCGGCTTTCATAGGCAATCCAAGAGGAGGAATACGACGTCTGCTTTGGACGATCCCCATCGTGGGAGTGGTAGCGTTTGCTTTGTTTCTGACGCACAGCCGGACCGCTTGGGCCGCGTTATCGATCGCGCTGGTTGGAATCGTGCTCACTCGCTGGGAGTGCTCTGTGGAACGACGCCGCACGATTCTGAAGGTGTCGATTGGCGTCGCAACGATTGGAGCAATCCTGCTGGGGGTTACCTTGGTTACGATCGACGCCACCAACCTGGACGGAAACTTCGTCACAAGGTCACTCAAGACACGCATTCAGTATTGGATCGCCACGACGGAGATGTTGTCGGAGCATTCCTTGTTTGGCGTGGGTCCGGGAAATTTTCGTCAGCATTATCTCGCGTACAAGCTGCCCGAGTCGAGCGAAGAGATTCAGGATCCGCATAACTTTGTTCTCGATTTGTGGGCGAACGGAGGCGCGATCGCCATTCTGGCGTGGCTCGGACTGCTCGGATTGCTCGCTCGGGATCTTGGCCGAAACTTTCTGTCTCCCGAAAACGACTTGAGTCGAGCGGATTCGACGTCGGAAACAATTGGCTTGAGAGATCAAGTACACAACAGGTTTTCGAATATGCTGATCGGCGCGAGTCTGGCCTTGCTGATTCTGTTCCTGCATTCGGTTCTCCGCGATTATGTCATCGGCTGGGAACTGCTGATGTTTGCGCTGGCGGTGCCCGCCATCGCTTGGCTTCTGCCATCTCCTCGCGTCTCCGAGAGATCGTTTCGAGCGGCATGTTTGTGGGGAATCGTTGCAATGTCGATCCATTTATTGGGGGCAGGCGGAATCGAAATGCCTGGAATCGTCAGCGTGCTACTGATTCTGATCGCCCTGACGATTCGTTCGGAATCCGTCCCGCTGATGTCGGTGCAGCGCAGAGTGTGGACAGTCCTCGGTTGGGGAATTGCTGGAATCGCTTTGACCTGGAGCTGTTTTCTGACGGCAGCAGCTCCCGTTCACGCACGAAAATTGCTGATCAACGAAGCGTATTATCAGATGTCGGAACACGGCGATGTGGCCGATGCCCGGGAACTGATCCGCGAAGCGACGACCCGGGATCGCTGGGCGGCGGAACCGTGGCGGCAGTTGGCCGAACTGGAATTGTCGATCTGGCGCAACGATCCGCGGGATGATTCTGCTTTCGAACGGGCTCGAAAATCGCTGGAGGAAGCGAAAAAACGCGATCCGTGGAGCGGCCGGGATGCTCGATTTCTGGGGGAAGTGTACAAGGCTCGATTCGAATTAACGAACGAACCCGAATGGGGAGAGCGAGCGCTCGAAGAGTTCGAAATCGCAAACGCACGGATTCCGCACAACGAACGAATTTTACTGCAAATCGCTTTGCTGGCTGAAGCATCGAACTTACCGGAAAAAGCGGAAAGTGCTGCAAATAAAGCCATCGAAATCGATCGGATCAGCCGTAAGAATGGACATTGGGAGAAGCTTCTTTCGGAACAGGAACTCGGCAAACTCGTCGAGATTCTCGAATCCCCCTGATTTTTTACAGACGCACCGATTGCGATGAACTCGCTCCAATATAAAATGAGAGCCGCTTTGTCTCACCGATTCTGGAGTTGGACCAAATGAATATGCGCGCAGTGATCATCGTACTCGTTCTGGTGGCGTCTTCGCTCGCACTCACTCTGTGGATTGGAGGAGCCTCAAGCCCGGAACAGTCCGGTACACCGAAACGAGTTTCCACCGGAGCGACGATTCAAGTCGACCGGGAAGCTCCATTCCCCGTCGCGACAGCCGAAGAAACCGAACACATCTTTAATGAAATGGAACTGGGATCGAGTGGCGAACATACATTTATCATTCGCAATACCGGCGAGGACGTGCTGTTGCTCGAACAAGGACAATCGACTTGTAAATGTACCTTGAGCAACCTGGGAAAACCAGAAATCGCACCCGGCGAGCAGGTCGAGGTCAAACTCACATGGACTCCCACTGAGGCGAGCGATCAATTCGCGCAAAGCGCCACAATTTTCACCAACGATCCCAAGAATCAGGTCATCGATTTTTCGGTGATGGGGAGAGTCCTGAATTCCATAAACATATACCCGGAAGACGAGGTCAATGCCGGGGATGTTCTCGAAAGTGTCGGTGCCCATGGGCGATTGGTGTACATGTCGAAACTGCAGGACGAACTCGATCCTCCCTCAGTCAACTACGAGGGAGACCATTTGACTTTTGAAATCGATCCGATGAGTGCTAAAGATCTCGCCGAACAATCTGCCAAGACCGGGTATCTCGTCATAGTTCACGTGAAGCCGACGATCCCCGTGGGAGAATTTCGAGATCAATTTACGCTGGAATACACACTTAACGGAGAAAAAAAATCTCTCCTTCATTCAGTGACCGCCCGGCGCACCGGACCGATTCGAATTCTCAACGCACCGGGAACGACGTTCATCAACAAGATCAATCTGCTCAATCTCGGGAGGTTTCCCTCCAAACAAGGGAAGCAGGCAAAACTGACGCTCCTGATCGATAAGCTCGAATCGGACGATAAGCTCGAAATTACGAAGTTCGAGTCCGAAACTCATCCGGAATTGAAATTGACGGCGATCGAGAACACCGAACTTGACATTCCCACTCGGGCTGCATTCGACCTCTTCATCGAAATGCCTCCCGGAGCGGCGGCTGTGGATCAACCGCGAAGCCGTTCCTCCACAATCGTCGTCGGGACGAATCATCCTGAGGTGAAAGAAGTGACAATTTTTGTCGAACTGCATTCGTATTAACGGGATTTCCCTCCAATTCGGGTTGAGGAGATTTCACCTTCGCGAGACAATACTGTTTTCATGGACTCAGGGAAGGGATTTTCGATGTCTCGAGTGAACAGGAATCAGCGGAAATTCGCACTCAGTTTTGTATTTCTGCCTCTGCTTTTTATATTGCTCCAGGGATGCAATTCGGAAAAACCGCCTGCTCCCGAGAAATCCGCGGCGAATACCAAAACGCCCCCGCGAATGCAGCCTCTGCTCGAAGGCTGGACCGAACCCTCGTTCGCGCTGGTCCTGACGGGAGAACAGCACGGTTATCTCGAACCGTGCGGATGTTCGGAAACGCAGTCCGGAGGTATCGCCCGGCGTCACGATCTGATCAAACAGATTCGCCAGCGCGGCTGGGAGACTGTGGGATTGGATGCCGGAGGAACGCTCAAGCGATTCGGGACGCAAAGCAAAATCAAATTCGACGCCATCTTGCAAGCCCTGAAAGAGATGGATGTTCGGGCGGTCAATGTGGGACCCGAGGAACTGATGCTGGGTGCCGCCGATTTGTACGCGCGACATCTGAATTTCGCGGAAGAATCAGACCCTGAAAAATCTCTGACATTTCTGAGTTCCAACCTGACGCTGTTTGGAGATCCCAATCTGGGGACTCCCGTCCGGCAAAAAGTGTTCGCGGTCGGAGGAAACAGAGTCGGAGTGACATCGGTCGTCTCCCCTGAACTGACCCGGGAGGTGCCTTACCTGCAGGGAGACAATCCTGAAATGGCGCTGTCCGATCCCATCGAGGCGGTCGGGGCGGCTCTCGGAGAACTCGAACAACAGAATCCCGACCTGCTGGTTCTGCTTTCGCACGGCAGTCTCGAACTGGCGGAACAACTGGCGAAAGAGTACCCGGCGCTTCGACTGATTCTGAGCACCGGCGGTCCCGAAGATGGAAAACGCAAGCCGATCTTCGTCGGCGACACGATGATCGTGCAGATCGGGCATAAAGGGAAATATGCGGGTGTCGTCGGATATTACCCCGGCGAACAACCGCCGCTGAAATACGAACTTGTCGATCTCGATATGTATCGATTCAAAAACTCTCCCGAGATGATCGAAGTCATGCGCGATTATCAAGATCGGCTGCGCGACGAACAGGTGATCGAAAACGACTCCCCGATCAGACATCCCTCCGGATACACGTTCGTCGGGTCGAAAAAATGCGGGGAGTGCCACACCAAAGCCTACGCAACCTGGAGTACGACCAAACACTCACATGCCTTCGAAAGTCTCGAAAAAGGCCGCGCAGGACAGGAAGCGACCTGGGTCACTCGAATCTACGATCCCGAATGCATTTCGTGTCACACGACTGGCTGGAATCAGGATAACGTTCTGCGGTACGACTCGGGATATTTGAATCAGCAACAAACGCCGCATCTCGTAGGGCAACAATGTGAAAACTGTCACGGACCGGGCAGTCATCACACCGACCTGGAATCCCGGTACAAAATGGATCGCAAATCGGTCGAGTTTGAGCAGCTCGTACAATCTCGCCGCGAAATACAGTTGACCGAACTGAACGCCAAGTCGGTCTGCATCCGCTGTCACGATTACGAGAACAGCCCCCAGTTCGAGTTCGAGAAATACTGGCCTAAGGTCAAGCACGTCGGCCGCGATTGAAAATCGATTCTCCTCGCTCAGGTTCTTTGCATTTGGGTCCACAAGGCTCGGTAGTAACGCATCACTTTCAGCGGATCGGTCGTCGCGGGACTTTCCGACAGACACCAGCCGGCGTAATCGATGTTTCTGAGCAGCGAGAATAATTCCCGATACGGATACGCTTCGTCGTATAAATCGTGAATGTGAACGACGTCCGAAAATGAGTCCTGCAAGAGACGAAACGGAGCGGCGATCGAGCCGTCTTGTACTTCTGCGGGATTGCTGTTCCAGCACACGAGGACCTGGTCATTGTCGGCGATGTCGATGATCTTGCGGATCACGGCCGGGTCTTGCGTACCGTGTCCGTGGACTTCGAGGCGAAGCTGCTGACCGTAGTTCAGAGCGAATTCTCCGCATTCGCGTAAGGATTTGCCGATTCGTTCGATGGTTCGCGATTGTTCTTCGCCGGTGTTGAACCCGTTCGGGCGAACCTTGACCCCGGACCCGCCAACATCGTGCGAGAGGATGATGAA
>DATKCB010000441.1:0-3339 GCA_035513495.1 Planctomycetaceae bacterium
GCCGACCGCTTCGCGATCGTCCGCAGCATGTCCCACGAAGATCTCGATCACGGATCGGCCTGTTATCTCAGCCTGACCGGCCACTATCACAAACACCGCTCGTCGAATCCTCCGCCGAACAGCGAGGATCTCCCGTCTTACGGTTCGATCTTCAAGCGGCTCAAACCGAACGCCGGTTTCGCCGAACCGGCGATTCAACTGAACGGCGAACTGCTCGTTCCGAAAATCATTTCTCCCGGACAATTCGCCGGACTGCTCGGTCGCGACTACGAACAGATGATCGTCGGCGATCCGCTGAGCGAAGCAGTCGTACTGCCGGGTCTCGCTCCGAGTCCCGAGCTTCCACAGCTCAGGCTCGAAGCGCGGCGTTCGCTGGTGGAACAGCTCGACGAACAATCGCGAAGGCTCGAACAGGACCGTCGGATGCGCGATTTCGATCTCCTGTATCACCGCGCGTTCGAGATGATCGCGCGGCCCGAAACCCGCAACGCGTTCGACCTCGGTGCCGAACCGATGGCGCTGCGCCGCCGGTACGGAATGAATCGCTCGGGACAGGCCTGTCTGCTCGCGCGGAGACTGGTCGAAGCGGGCGTTCCGCTGGTGACCGTCATGTTCAATCACACGATCCGGGGACAGGACGACACACCCGACGACACCGAAACCTACGGTTGGGATACGCACAACGACATCTTCACGGCGCTCCAGCAGCATCTGCTCCCGCGGTTCGATCTCGCGTTTTCGGCGCTGCTGGAAGATCTCGAAACGCGGGGACTGCTCGACGACACGCTGGTGATCTGCATGGGCGAATTCGGTCGAGCCCCGAAAATTGCACTGGAACCAAAATTCGCCGGCAGCTCCCCCGGACGAAAGCACTGGGCCGCCGTCTATTCGATCGTCGCCGCGGGCGCGGGCGTCGTACCGGGAAAGATCGTGGGCAGCTCGAACGCGATCGGAGCCTACCCCGCTTCGGAGAAATATTCCCCCGGAGACCTGCACGCGACGCTCTTCTCAGCCCTCGGCATCGACCCCGCCGGCCACTTCACCGACGCCACCGGCCGCCCCTTCCCCATCGCGACAGGAAAGCCGATCGAACAGCTCTACACCTCGTAGCGCCGCTATCCGCTCTCGGCTTTTCCTCACTCCGCTTCGATCAACCATGTTTTCTTCTTCCCGCCGAACAGAAACAGGTTGTCTTCGGTCGAGGCGAGCATCAGTCCGACGATGGCGTTTCCTATCGGTTGCAGACCGAGATAACTGTCGCCCCCGAAATTCCGTTTGCTGGGAAAGTACATTGCCGATCCTGCTGCGGAGCGGGAGAGTTCGAGATACGGAAGCCAGTTGTTGAGATGTGTTTTCAGAGCGCGGGAGCCGCCCGTCGATTTGATACCCGTGGTTCCGAAGATCAGACCGACCGAAGTCATTGCGTGCGCGTGCCTCATCCGATTGTTTTTCGCCATCAGCCAGCGTCCCATCGGCTGGGCCAGTTCCGGATGTTGCTGGCTGATCACCAGCGCCGTCGCGATCCCGCCGGTTCGGGCGGGGGCGTCGTTATCGCCGACCGCTCGGGAGGAATATCCCACCGCTCCGTCGCGCGTCATCGATTTTCCGATTTCGACGAGCGAACGATTCCAGGCACCGGAGTCGAGCTTGCATCCGCAATGCGCCGCCAGCGACCAGGCGAGATGAGCATGTGCATTGATGATTGTCAGCCCGCCGCCCCCATAGGTGATCTCCCAATGATGCCCCATCGTCCCGGTCGGAGAGACTCGTTTGGCCAACAGGTCGCAGCATTTCTGCAGATCGGGAATCACTTCGGTATCGCCTGTCGCGAGATGGTACTCGGCCAGCAAGATTGCGACGGAAGCGGCGATCCAGTTCTTCGGCCCTTTTTTAACGTCCTCCAGGTCGATCTTGGAGATCGCCCCCTGCCGGACGAACTCGACCGCCTTGCGAATTTGAGGCAGATACTCCGGATTCCCCGCGGCCAGCAACACCAGTCCGCAATAAGGAACCGAGTAGTCCCGGTCGTCGCCCCCCAGGCCGCCCTTCCAGAAACCCTGAGGAGTCTGATTCTCGACCAGCCAGGCTTCGATTCCTTTGCGGTACGCGGCGGTCTTTTCGCATCGTTCGGGAAAGGTCCGCGCGAACGAAGGACTCGCCGGCAGAGGAACGTCGAGTTTCAATTTTTCGTCTCCCCGCACCACCATCAGTTGTATCTGGGGCGGATCCTTGGCACACCCGCGATCCAGTTCCGCCGCAAGCGCGGCTTGCGGACCGAGTAAGCCCGTGTCGAGATTCTTGGAATAGGGGCCGAACGTTTTTCGCCCGACACCGTAAATACCGTCACCGGCTTGCAATCCTCCTTCCGTCGCCGCTCCGTCTTCCGCGAGATCGATGATTTCGATCACCGACGCACCGTCTGCCAGCCGTCCCGTGGCAGACATGACTCCCAAAGGAAAGTCGTGCGTGTTTCCTGCCTTGTCGTTGGTCAGTTTGGGCCGGTACGGTTCCGCCGCATCCGCCGCAGCGAAAGTCAGCGCGAGCGTTACGAAAACGAGGAATCGTCCGATCGTGGAGTGGATCTGGCCGGACACTGTCCGCTTGACGTTCGAACAATTCATGACAATCCGCCTTTCCGTGCAAGGTAACCGCGATTCGTGCGAAAACTGCTCGAACTCAGCGTACACGAATTCGGCATTGCATCGAAGTAAAATATTTCCCGAACTACTTTAAAACCGTCAAAAAACACCGGGTTTCGCTCGAACTTGTGAATTTGTGAAGTTGTGTTCTTTCAAAAACCTCAGGTTCGACAAACCCCCGGGAGTTTTTGAAATCACAAGAGCCGGATTACGAAACAAGCAGGAGGCGGAATATGTGGGAATATCCCGGAGAACAGGAATGTCCGCAGTAAGGTCCGCGCAACAATATTTGCCCCGTACGACGGACTTCCAGCCCGTCGAGCGAACTCCCTGCATCATCCACGTCGCGCTCAAACCCCCCCATAATCTCCCCCTTGCCAAGGGGGGAGAAACCCCGGCTGGCTCACGCCAACCTCAATCAAGGACTGAACACTGTAAACTGAACGCTGAATCCTAACACCGCTCGACCAGAGGTCCGGGAAAATGCCGACAAACCTCACTCTGCAACGTTCCATTCAACTGACTTCAAAGCGTATCCTGCAACGCGTTGTCGATCATGCCGACGTAGAAAAACGCGAGGCGGAAGATGAAGAAGATGATGAAGATCGCCACAACCACCCAGACTCCCCAGCCCAGAGTCGAGGCCAGAATCGACAGGCTGCGACGCGCCTGATCTTCGAACTGCGGACTCATCCGCGCC
>DATKCB010000442.1:0-2322 GCA_035513495.1 Planctomycetaceae bacterium
CGGAGCAAACTCCAGGGCGCGACGAAAATAATGATCGGCCTGGTCAAAGTTTCCATGCATGTCGAACAGAATCGCCAGACGATGCAAAGCGACTTTGTGAGCCGGTTGCAGCCGGACGACTTCCTGATAAATTTTCGCGGCGGTTTTCTGATCTTTCATCGCCAGTGCGTCTTCCGCACGAAGCATCAACTCACTCACGGATTGACTGCCCTCTTCCGCCAACTCACTTGTCGATCGTTCCGATCGGCCGGCCTGCATCTCTTCGTCCTGAAGTCGTTCGTCGATTGCCTTCGGGTTGTCTTTGGCTGCGGATCCCCTCTCTGTTTTCTGCGGTTCCGACTGTCCGCCGGGAGCACGTAAGCTCAACAGCGAGTTCCGGTAGGCGAACGGATTCCCTTTGCATCCGGAGAGAAGTGGCAGCAGAGCTATACACGCCACTGACACGAAAATGGAATATCCACGGTTCATGATAACCGTCCGATGATGGGGAGACGCTGGGGATGGGCTGGGAGGAAGGGAGGGTCGAGAATCGACGGGCGGACTGTAGTTAATCGTCGAACATGTGTCGAGACGGCTCCCAAGGCTCGATCCCGCACGGCACAAATCGCGATAAACCCTTTTATGAAAACAAGATAGGAGGCCTCATCTCAGGCCGGTCGAAGTGTTTTCGCGACTCGAAAAGCCTGTGTTTGCCCGGGTGAATGTACGGCGTTGTGTCAGATTTCACGTCGAGTTGGGGACCGAATCCGGGATCGTCCTTGAGGAAGCATCGGTGCGTGTCGCATAATGGGGGTTCAGGGTTCTGTGATGCCTGAGAATTTCGGGTAGCCCAAGTCATAAGACTTCTGGCGGATTGCAGCCCTTCGTTCAATTCCCCGAACTCTCACGACTTCGGCGAACCTATAATGAAGCGGTGTCAAACCGCGAGAAATTTCAAATTTGTTCGATCGATTGGGTTAGAGGAATTCTGATGCTCTGGAGGACATTCAGTTTATTGATCGTGCTGGCCGGAGTGGCGACTTCAGTCGCTGCCGACGATCGCGATCTGCGAGCCGCGCAGGAAAAACTCTTCGAGAGTAAAATCCGTCCGCTCCTCGCGACGAAGTGCGTGAAGTGTCACGGCTCGAAAAAACAGGAAGGCCAGCTCCGCCTCGATTCCCGGGAGGCGATGCTGACCGGTGGAGAAAGCGGCCCCGTCTTCGTTCCCGGCAAACCCGGGGAGAGCTTGATCCTCGAAGCGATGCGCTACGAATCGTTCGAGATGCCGCCGACCGGTCAATTGCCCGAACACGAGGTGACGCCGTTCGTCGAATGGATTGCCGGTGGAGGACTTTGGCCCGAACGCACGGAATCGATCCGGGAAGAGTCGGGTGGAATTTCGGAATCCGATCGCGAGTGGTGGGCGTTTCAACCGCTCGCCAAACCGGAGGTGCCCACTCTCAAAGATGACCGCTGGTCGAAAACCGAAATCGACCGGTTCATCATGCGGCGATTGCAGCAGGCGGAACTGACACCCGCCCCTCAGGCGACGCGTTCTCAACTCGTCAGGCGGTTGTATTACGATCTGATCGGGTTGCCTCCCTCTCCCGAAGAACTCGACGCCTTCTTGCAGGACGAATCTCCCGACGCCTGGGAAAAACTGATCGACCGGCTCCTCGCCGACCAGCGGTACGGAGAACACTGGGGACGCTACTGGCTCGATCTGGTCCGCTATGCCGAATCGGACGGCTGGAACCAGGACGCCTATCGGCCTCACATCCATCGCTACCGGGACTACGTTGTCCGGTCGTTCAACGACGACAAACCCTATCCTCAATTTGTCCGGGAACAACTCGCCGGAGACGAGATTCCGCATGCCGGACCTGAGGAACTGAGCGCCACGGGCTTCTTACGACTCGGGATCTACGAGTACAACCAGCGCGACGCCCGTTCGCACTGGGACGATATCATCAACGAAATGACCGACGTTGCGGGGGACGTGTTTCTCGGAATGGGCATGGCTTGTGCCCGCTGTCACGATCACAAATTTGATCCACTCTTGCAGCGCGATTACTTCAAGCTGCGGGCGTTCTTCGAGCCGCTCGTGTGGCGCGACGATGTGGTGATGGCGAGCCAGGAACAACTCGAGGAATACCGGAAAGCGAACGCCGAGTGGGAAGCGGCCACCGCCGAAATCCGCGCCGAAATCGACGCCCTCCTCAAACCGTATCACGACGAGAAATGGATCTCGACCGCCGACAAGTTCCCGCTCGATATCCAGGCGTGTTTCAACAAACCGGTCGAACAGCGGACCAGTTGGGAACATCAGATGGCCTACCTCAT
>DATKCB010000443.1:0-5208 GCA_035513495.1 Planctomycetaceae bacterium
ATCGCGACGTCCGTCGTGTGGGACGATCCGCGCAAAGGGGTCTACGACTACACCGGGCATCAACGGCGAACTCATTCGATCATGCCCGAAGACAAACTCGCCGATATGCAGGCGAATTTTGACTATCTGGTCGACAACGAAAAGATCATGGAGGGCCGCGCGCAACTGGTTCCCTGGGAGTTTCTGACGCATCTGGTCAATCATAGAACACCGATCGAAGAACGCGTGTGGGCTGCGCAGCGATATCTTCCCAAGCGGACGATGTACGGAGAATGCTATCGCGACGTTCCTTACGATACGGTGATGCTCGAAACAGGCTCGCAACAGTGCAAACTGCAGGATAAAGAATACACGCTCGCCAATCTCAAAGACTTCGGCGGTGTCTGCGCGATGCAGGCCGACTACGCGGCGCGGGTCGGAAAAAGCATGGGCGTCCCCGCCGAATACGTTGCGGGAGACGTCGCGATCGGAGGCGCCGGCCACGCCTGGGTCATGTGGATCGAACTCAAAAACCTGACCAAGACCGGAATCAACTTCTCGCTCGAATCGCACGGCCGGTTCGAAGGATACGAGTCGCTGAAAATGTACGTCGGCGAACTGCGAGATCCACGATCGGGAAAGAAGATCACCGACCGCGAACTCGAACTCCGCCTGCACACCGTCGGACTCGATCCGGTCGCCAAGCGACAGGCCGACCTGGTGATGGCCGTTTATCCGCTGCTCCGCGAGCGGCAAAAAATCTCGGTCGACGAACAGGTCAATTTCCTCGAAGACGTGATCAAACTCTCGCCGGGCAATGAATCTGCCTGGCTGACGCTCGCCGAGATTGCCGGCTCGGGAAATCTGACCAAAGCGCATCAGCGGCAGATGAAACGCGTGCTCGACGGACTGTTCAAAACGTTCGCCAACTTCCCCGACTTCACCTGGAAAGTGTTCGACAATCTGATTCAGTACGAAGAAGAAAACCTCAAAGAACAGATCAGACTCTATACACAATTACTGAATCTGTACGTCGCCGCGGGACGTCCCGATCTCGCGTGCGAAGCAAGGCTGATGATGACCGGCTATCTGATCGATGCCGACAAACAGCGCGACGCAGTCGAGGGTCTCGCGGAAACGATCATGGCGTTCCCCGACGAAGGCCGCTACGTCCCCCGTATGCTCGACCGGTTGGAGTTGCTGTGTGGGATGAATCCCGCGTTCGAGTCGAACCTGATCGTTTTCTACAAGGCGTTTCTCCCCAAGGTCCCGACGACCCGTGCCGGAGAAGCGACACAGTACGGAATCCAGATGTACGAACGGGGGATCAAGCGGTTCGAAGCCGCGAACGATACCGCTTCGGCGAACAAGTACAAGGCCGCGCTGGCGAAGCTGAAGGGGGCCTGAAAGCGTGGGTCACCTCCCGGAATCGTCCGTCAACAGGCCGTACAACCCGGGAACAGAGATGTCGTTGACTCTCAGATACACGCGAACATGAGCGTCAAGGTGTCGGATATTTCTATCTCGAACTCGGAAAGCATCGACTGACCGATTCGCATGGCGGGTTCTCCATCACTCATTCGGGACCGATTTTCGAGCGTCTTCGTACAATCATTTTAACAACTCGATCGCAGGAGATTACGTCGAACGATGACTCAATCGCTGCACCCTGTTTCCCGCGTATTGATATGTTTGCTCTTTTTTTTCCGATCCCTCTTTCGCAGACTTGGAACCCTACCCTACAACCCGATTCCCACGTATGTAAACCCCTCACCTTTCAGGCGCAGGGGGTCGAACAGGTTTCGTCCGTCGAAAATGACGGGCGACGTCATCTGCCGCTTGACGTAGTCGAATTCCGGATTGCGATATTCGTTCCATTCGGTGACGATCGCCAGGGCGTCGGCCCCTCGGACGGCGTCGTAGTGATGATCGCAGTAGGTGAGTTTGTCGCCGTAGACTTCTTTGACGTTATTCATCGCGACGGGATCGTTGACCGAAACGATCGCGCCAGCGGCGAGCAGATCGTCGATCAGAACCAGCGAGGGAGCTTCGCGGATGTCGTCGGTCCGGGGTTTGAACGCCAGACCCCAGACGGCGATGTGCTTGCCCTTCAGGTCGCCGCCGAAGTGATGGCTGATTTTCTGAAAGAGCACTTTCTTCTGGTCGGTATTGACTTCATCGACCGAGCGCAAAATCCGGGGCGAGACCCCCTTTCCCTCGGCAATCGAAATCAAGGCTCTGACGTCTTTGGGAAAACAGGAGCCTCCGTAACCGACTCCGGGAAACAGAAACGAGAATCCGATCCGGTTGTCGTGGCAGATCCCTTTGCGAACATCGTGGATGCTCGCGCCGACGGCATCGCACAGGTTCGCCATTTCGTTAATAAAACTGATCTTCGTCGCCAGCATGCAGTTGGCGACGTACTTCGTCATCTCGGCCGATTCGAGGCTCATCGACAAAAAGGGATGATCGGTCCGCAAAAACGGTTTGTAAAGTTCGTACAGGACTTCCGAAACTTTCGGCTTGACGACTCCGACCACGACCCGGTCGGGCCGCGAAAAATCTTCAATCGCGGCGCCCTCCTT
Organism: Planctomycetaceae bacterium; assembly: GCA_035513495.1. GTDB lineage: Bacteria > Planctomycetota > Planctomycetia > Planctomycetales > Planctomycetaceae > DATKCB01. Next base: position 2,565 of record DATKCB010000443.1, read on the forward strand.
GAGAAATTCCGGATTCGAAGCGACATCGACCTCGCGTCCGGTCAGTTGCTTCAGTTTTTCCAGCACGGCGCGGTTCGTTCCGACGGGGACCGTACTTTTGATCACGACGATGGCGTCGGGGGCGAGAAACGGGGCAAGTGTTTCCGCGACTTTCCACAGTCCGGTCAGATTCGCCGATCCGTCGGCCCCTTGAGGGGTTCCGACAGCGATGAACACGCATTTTGCCGCAGAAATCGCTTCTTCGTAACTGGTCGTGAAATGCAATCGCTGCTTGCGAACATTGCGCTGGACGAGTTCGGTGAGTCCCGGTTCGTAAATCGGAATCTCGCCATTTTTTAGCCGTTCGATTTTCCGCTCGTCGATGTCGACACATGTGACATCGTTATTGCTTTCCGCGAAACAGGTCCCCGTGACCAAACCGACGTAACCGGTTCCGATCATTGCGATTTTCACGTAGTTCTCCTCAACTGACGGACGGTGAGTCTCTCCGAAAGAGTCTGGAGCAAACGATAATCGGTGCGGTGGATTGATGTCAGGTCCAGCGTAGGGGACTCTTCAAAAACTTGCCGATTTTTCCGAAACTCCCAAATCCGCTCGCTCCGAGCAGAGCGAACCAGAGCGAAACCGGGCGTTCGACTGCTCGAAAAAAGTTTTGAAAAAATTCCGGAAAACGGAAAATTTCCGTACCGGAAACGAAACTTTTGATAGCATGATTGACCGACTCGCGCTTGACACATCTTAACAAACATTTGCTTTGCGGTCTCTCTTTCAGGACGAACCGAAGCAACCAGATTCGCAAGGAGGCGAATGCAAATGAACGAATCCTCGCTGCCACCAACCGATCGTACGAAGCGCTGTCTGCTGTTTGAATTCGGTTGACGTTCGTATTGCACCGGCGGGACGGATTGCCCTTTCGCAAGTGAGTCGGGGCAATGGCATTTCATCATCAGACCCAGGGAATTGGCGACGATCGCCAAGGGAATTCGAGAAAAAGGAGTTTCTCATGTATCACATCGACCCCGAAATTAAAGAATTTATCGAAGCCGCCCTCGAACGGGGCTATCTGACGTTTCAGACGTTGAACGAGTTTCTTCCCGACGAAGGAGGCGACTCGACGCTGATGGAAAAAATCGTGATCGCGATGGAAGAACTCGATCTCGAGATCCAGCACGATTCGAACTGCCAGGAAGAAAACGACCCCACGTTCTTCACGCGTCCGGACGAGAAGTCCGAAATTGAGAAAAACTACATGGCGGAAACGGCATCGATGTCCTCGCGCGATCCGATCCGGATGTATCTCGCCCAGATGGGTCACATTCCGCTGCTCGCACGGGAACGCGAGATTTTCCTCGCGAAAGAAATCGAAATCACACGCCGCCGCTTTCGCTGGCGCACCGTCGAATCGGATTTCCTGCTTCGGGAAACCGTCGAGATCTTCGAAAAAGTCTTCACGGGGGAACTCCCCTTCGAACGAACCTTACGGACCTCGGACACCGAGAACTCTCAAAAAGATCAATTGCTCGGCCGAATGCCCACCAACCTGAAAACGATGCGGGCACTGCTCGAGCAGAACGCCGCGGACTTCGAAGCATCGCGCGATACCTCGCTGTCTAAAGATCAGCGGCTTCAAGCCAAACAGCGGCTCGTGACGCGGCGGCGCAAACTGGCGCGGCTGTGCGAAGAACTCAGTCTGCGGACGCATCGGCTCCAGCCGATTATGAAGCGAATGCATCAGATCGCCGACCGGATTCGCGAAGTGAAGGCCGAACTGGAGAAAGCCTATCAGCACTCGCATCGCATCGAAGACCGGGACCTGCTCGAACGGGAACTCGAAGAGATTTCGCAGATGACCTACGAAGAGCCGGACGAGTTTCTCGCCCGGATGGACGAAGTCGAGCGGCGGTTCGACGCCTGGACGCGGGCCAAGCAGAAACTCTCGAGCGGAAACCTGCGGCTCGTCGTTTCGATCGCGAAGAAGTATCGAAACCGGGGGCTGTCGTTCCTCGACCTGATTCAGGAGGGCAACGCCGGTCTGATGCGGGGAGTCGAAAAATACGAGTTCCGCCGGGGCTACAAGTTTTCAACTTATGCCACCTGGTGGATCCGGCAGGCGATCACGCGGGCGGTCGCCGATCACGCACGCACGATTCGCATCCCCGTCCACATGTTCCAGAGCATCTCGCAACTGAAGCACAAGGCGGAAAAAATCCGGCAGGACACCGGCCGCGACGCCACGATGGAAGAACTCGCCGAGGCAATCGGACTGCCGGTCGATGAAACCGAACGCATCATGCGCACGTGGCGGCATCCGATCAGTCTCAATACGCCGATCGGTGAGAACGACGACGGGAGCTACGGAGATTTCCTCGAGGACGACAACGAAACGAACCCGACCGAATCCGCCACGCAGAAAATGCTCAAGGACAAGATTCATCTCGTGCTCAAGAGCCTCACCTATCGCGAGCGGGAGATTATCAAGCTTCGCTACGGACTGGGTGACGGTTTCAGTTACACGCTGGAAGAAACCGGGCGAATCTTCAAAGTGACGCGCGAACGGATCCGGCAGATCGAATCCAAAGCGCTCAAAAAACTCCAGCACGAAACCCGCAGCAAACACCTGCTCGGCTTCGTCGATCACGACGAA
>DATKCB010000444.1:0-4357 GCA_035513495.1 Planctomycetaceae bacterium
GCCCGGACCGCCTCCGCGATGAGGATCGGACGAGCACCAGTATAGAAAGAACGGCTTGTCGGGCGCTTCGGCGATCCAGTCCTTGGCGTTATCCGCCATGACTGCCGAGTTGCGGTTTCCCTGCACGCCCTGGTTGCGGTATTCCTCGAAGTGATAGATGTACTCCGGCGCGAGGTGATACTTGCCGATCGAGCAGGTCCGATACCCCGCCTCGGTCATCATCACCGGGAGCGATTTGACGCTCTCGAAGGTGCTGAAGTGATTGTATCCGTGAGCGTGTCCGTAATGCCCGATCGTGTGATTGTGCAGCCCGGTCATGAGCACCGACCGGCTCGCCGAGCAACTGGCGGTCGTGCAATACGCCTGCGTGAACCGCGTTCCTTCGGCAGCGAGCGCGTCGATGTGCGGAGTGTGAATCACCTTGTTCCCATAACAGCCGAGTTGAAACCCCATGTCATCAGCGACAATGAGAACGACGTTTCGCGGCTGGTCCTCGGCACGCAGAGCACTTCCGACCGCGCAACAGGAGAGAAGAGTCAGAAGGATTGTGAAACGCTGCATGGATGCCCTCGCCAAGAAAGATTCTGTCGGAATTTTAAGGACTCGGAAGCTGCTCCAAGGTAGCAGAAGGAGGGATCGGAAGACAGGAATTGTTTTCTGTGCCCAGCCACAAAATGCGCGAATGACACGAAACTGTTCGATGTGAGAATCTGATCGATTTCGAAACCCCCATTTCCATCACGAACCTGCTGGAGGAAATCGTGTCAACCTGAACACGCCGATTCCCGTCGAATCGGGACCGCAAACTTCCCGGAAGGTTTCTGACGCGTATTTCTTTACGCGCCTCGATCTTCGTAGTAGACTCTCCCCCTTGAGGAGCGACACGACTTCTTTGGCGATGTTTGCCTCCAGAAAGCCCCAATAGCTCAATTGGCAGAGCAACTGACTCTTAATCAGTAGGTTCTTGGTTCGAGTCCAAGTTGGGGCATTTTGATGTTGTTGTTGAGCGAAATCTCCAGGAGGCGTTTTGTTTGCGCTGTGGGGAGCTTTCGTCGGTGATTGTTTCTACGTTCCGCTTGCCGAATCGTTTCCAATCTGCAAATATGGCGAAATCGCCATGAATAAGAAAACCCGCAAACAGTACGATGCCCGTGCGAAGATCGCCAAGGCATTGGCGCATCCCAGTCGTTTGTTGGTGCTCGATCTGTTGCAGCAGCGGGAGATGTGCGTCAGCGAGTTGACGGCGGAGGTCGAGGCCGATCAATCGACGGTCTCGAAGCACCTCGCGATCTTGAAAGCGGTCGGCCTGGTCGATGTCCGCAAAGAGGGAGCCTCAAGTTACTATCGCGTGTCCTGCGGTTGTCTCAACGGGTTCTTTTCGTGCATCGAGTCGGTGCTGCAGTCCGATGTGAAGGATCGTCAGTCGGCATTGAAGTGACTTTTTTTTTATCAGTGTCATGGTGATATTGCCATTACGGAATATTGGAATGGAGCAATTCAAAGGCGTCATCAAATACTTGATCGGCCTGATTCAAGCGACGGGTGCCGTGCTTTACATGGGACTTCTGACAACGGGAGGCTCGCGAGAACACGTCCATTTGCTCGGTGGATTTCTGGTTGTGATCACGCTGTTCGGTCTTGCGGTCTTCGGTTGGCCCGGGCGGAGGGAGTTGTGAAAGTTGAGACATATCTTTTACCTTTCGATTGTCGTGGGAATCGCGGTGGTGATCTGGCTATCCATTCCCGCTTCGCCCGCCCCAGCACTGTTCCAGCAAGTAACCGACGAACATCTTCAAGCGATCCTCCCGCTCGATGGAACGGCAACGCCGCCCGGGATCACACGAACGGAGTGGAAGGCAACGGCGGAATGGACCATCGAGACGCGTATGAACTGGAAAGAGTACAAAATGTGGTCGGCAAACCAGTTGCGGGATGGATATCAAACGATTGCGGAAGACGACCATCAGATAACTTTCAGGAAAACGGATCCCAACGAAATCCATGAACTGAGACTACTCTTGGATACGGAAAATCGGGAGATACAAGTTCGATTCTCTGTTTCCCCGTGGTGAGCAAAGCGGACTGACCATGTCAAATCAACAACCAATTTCTCCGAGAGAGCGTAGACTCGCCATCGTGCGGATTGTGCTGGGAACGGGTCAGATCATGGGGGCCACAGTCGCGCTGATTTTACTTGTACGAACCGGCGTAAGCACTCTTTCGACGATCGCGGTGGCCATCACCGGGCTGATGACAGTGAGCAGTTTGATTCTCTTTCCCAAGGGGAAGTAAAGATCGATGAGAACTCCAATCGTTTTATTCCTGTGTACCGGCAATTCGGTTCGCAGCCAGATGGCCGAAGCGTTTCTTCGCAAGCACGGAGGAGACCGCTTCGAGGTCCATAGTGCCGGGCTCAGTCCCGTGGGAATCCATCCCTTCACAATTCAGGTGATGAACGAGGTGGGTTTGAACCTGGAGGAGCAGCGTTCCAAATCGGTGGATGAATACTTGGGAAAGTTGCCGGCGAAGTATGTCATCTTCGTCTGCGAGCAGGCTGAGAAGTCCTGCCCTAGAATTTGGCCGTTCGCTATGCAATCATTCTGCTGGCCGTTCGAGGATCCGGCAGCAGCTCCGGGTGACGACGAGGAGAAACTCGAGAGCTTTCGGGAGATCCGCGATCAGATCGAAGACCAGATCAAAGCCTGGCTGGCCACCGAACCAGAAGCAGCGGATTCGCCTTACGAAGAGGAATCACAAGAGGACTCGCGATGAAGAAATACGTGGCCGAGGCGATCGGAACCTTCGCTCTGCTGTTCGCCGGTACGGGGGCGATTATCGTCAACGACGTATCGAACCAGACAATCTCGCACGTCGGGATTGCGCTGACGTTTGGGCTGGTCGTGATGGCGATGATTTACGCGATCGGAGACGTGTCGGGAGCGCACATCAACCCGGCGGTGACTCTGGGATTCTGGGTCGCCAGACGACTCGACGGCAAAGAAGTGCTGCCGTATCTGATCGCTCAACTCGTAGGCGCGTTTGCAGCAAGCGGAGTGCTGAGAGTTTTGTTCCTCGAACACGAAACTCTGGGGACCACGCTGCCGGCTGGTCCGTGGTGGCAATCGTTTGTGTTTGAGGTGCTGCTCACATTCCTCCTGATGTTCGTGATTCTGAACGTCTCGACTGGGGCGAAAGAGAAGGGGATCATGGCGGGTGCCGCGATCGGAGGTGTCGTCGCGTTCGAGGCGATGTTTGCGGGGCCGATCTGCGGGGCGTCGATGAACCCGGCCCGGTCGCTCGCTCCGGCGATCGTGAGCGGAAACTTGCAACACCTGTGGTTGTACGTCGCGGCGCCCGTCTTGGGAGCAATGCTTGCCGTGCTGGGCTGCCGCTGTGTGCAATCGAATGGCTGTTGTTCGGTGCGGCTCGCCGAGGATTCCGTCGACTGCGATACCCAGGACGCGGCATAAGGTCAAAATCAATGAAACGTGTCCTGATTCTGTGTACCGGAAATTCATGTCGCTCCCAGATGGCTGAAGCGCTCTGGGAACAGCTCGGCGAGGGGGAGTGGGAATCGAAATCGGCCGGTTCGAAACCTTCGGGGTACGTGCATCCGATGGCGATCCGGGCGATGCTCGAATTGGACATCGACCTTTCGCGACACGTGAGCAAATCGCTGGATCAGTTTCGCGACGACGCGTTCGATCTCATAGTGACGGTCTGCGACAACGCGAAAGAAGCTTGCCCTGTGTTTCCCGGAGCGAAGGAAACCCTGCACTGGCCGTTCGACGATCCGGCGCACGCGACCGGAACCGACGAGGAGAAGATGGCTGTATTTCGCCGGGTGCGGGACGAGATCCGATCGAAAATCCGGGATTATCTGGGGAAGTAAGAAAAGCGGAGAGCCGAAAGCGGAAAGCGGTTGCGAACGGAAATTTAGAATTGATGGAGTGATTGTGGGCATCCGGGTGAGTCTCCCGGGAGAGAGTGTTAGAATTGGATGTGGTGAACTTCATGAGAGGTTATCGGTCGTTTGTTGACTTTCGCGGGATCGAACATGCAGATCTGGGTGGATGCGGACGCTTGTCCGGGCGAGGTGAAGGAGTTGCTGTATCGCGCGGCGAAGCGGACCGAAACGAAAGTTACCTTCGTGGCCAATCAGCGGTTGAACGTGCCGCGTTCCGAATTCATCGACAGCTTGCTCGTGACGACCGGCGCGAACGTGGCCGATGCGCGGATTGTGGAACTGGTCGAGCCGGGCGATCTGGTGATTACCGCCGACATTCCTCTGGCGGCCGACGCGGTCGCCAAAGGAGCGGAGGCGCTCAATCCCCGCGGCGAGATGTACACGGAAGCC
>DATKCB010000445.1:0-19423 GCA_035513495.1 Planctomycetaceae bacterium
ATTCCGGTAAAATAGGGCAAGCGGATTTTGTCTATTTGATTGCTGCACGATCCCTCATCTCCAGTTTTTTCGCGAACCTCGCGTTTTTTTCAGGTGTCGAGCCGTTGGCTGAATTCAGCTCAGCCGATATAATTCATTCTCCATGACGCGGGGTGGAGCAGCCTGGTAGCTCGCGAGGCTCATAACCTCGAGGTCGTCGGTTCGAATCCGGCCCCCGCCACTTGAACCCCCCGGTAGCGAAACGCGCTACCGGGGGGTTTTGTCTTGCGCCGGTGGAGAGACACCCCCGAAACGGTCGCTTTATCGCTTGTGTCTGCAACGGGTGTCCAGAGTTCGAAGAGGGACAGGTCCGTTCCAGTTGACCACCGTAGTAGCGAACTTCGCGATTCACGATCGAAAAACATTTGACACTGAGGAAGGGGCGGTCTTATACTCATTATCGTGTAAGTATTACTCATTCTGTTACTTCGGCATGTCTCATTTGTCCTTCACATCCTCCCGGTTCACCATCGCCCTCGGTGCGATGTTGTTCGCTTCCTGTTCAGCGAGCAGCGTCTTTGCGAGTTGCGGTGACTGGTTGATGATGCCCGGCGGGCACGGGATGGAGAGACAGAACGAAGCTGCTCTGGATTCATCGTTCCCCGTTTCAGTTCCCGGTAACAACCCCGCTCCTTGCCGGGGACCGTTCTGCCAGCGTAACCCGAGCAGTCCTTTGTTGCCCGTTCCCAACAGTCAATTCACGACGATTCAGCGGCCTGACTGTGCTCTGTTGTGGCAGGTTACGCTGATTCAACAGGATCTCTTATCCGGGCGTCTCCCGGACTCTTCCCCTGCTGCTGACGAGGGGTACCCACGATCGATCGAACGCCCGCCCCGAAGCTGATGCGTTCTCGATTCGCGTGGCATTTTCGTGAAGCGGTCGGGATGGCTCCCATTGAGGAGAGCCTTGCTTTACGAGCGTCCGATTCCTGGTCATTTCCAGCGAATTGACGGAGAGTGCAATTCGAGTTCATTCGTCGTGAAACGTTTCTCCCTGCGCGGGAGGAAGCCTTCGGTTTTTTTCACGGCGACCAACTTCGTCCGCTGTCGCCCCTGAGGCGAGAGCCGATTAAGAGGTTGATTGAATTCGACCTGGTCTCTCGGATGTCTAGCACGTCGAACAATTCCGCGCGCTCTGACGATGCGCGCCGTAGTGATTCCTGCTGGTGTCGACTTCCTGCGTATCGTTTGAAATTCATCCCTTTCAAAGATCTGGATTTAAGGAGCAACTTCATGAGTTCCGTAGCAAATTCGTGTTCGATCGATACACTCAGCGACCAGACAACACTGGGAAAGCTGAACTCGGTTTGGCACAAACCGGCGTTATTGACATATACTGCGATCGTGTTGGCCCATTGGGCCGAACACCTGGCCCAAGCCACGCAAATCTACATCCTGGGCTGGCCGATTCCCGAGTCGCGAGGAGTGCTCGGGTACTGGTATCCGTGGATGGTGAAGTCGGAACTTCTTCATTACGGGTACGCGATCGTCATGCTGATTGCCTTCTGGATTCTTCGCAAAGGGTTCGTCGGCCGATCCTACACCATGTGGATGGTGGCGTTCTGGATTCAATTCTGGCATCACATCGAACACGCGCTGTTGCAAGGCCAAGCGGTTTTTCAGCAGAACCTGTTCGGTTCGCCGGTTCCGGTCAGTCTCGCGCAACTTGTGATTCCGCGAGTCGAGTTGCATCTGTTTTACAATACGATCGTGTTCGTACCGATGGTGGTTGCAATGTTTTACCACATGTTCCCGACCCCTGAGGAACAAACACACATGAAATGCTCGTGTACGTGGCACCCGAATGCGTCGAAGGCATCGATGGGATAACCCTGCTCGAGTGAGATCGCAGGCCAAGATGCCGTAAATTCTTTCCTATCATTTGAAGAGTATTCATCTATTACGAGAGGTCCATCATGAACGCGATTCGTTCTGCCATGTCAATATTCCTGGTCATTTTGTTTGTCTTATCGGTCGCCGGATGGAAATGGTCCGGCGGACTTCCCGTCGAGAAAATGTGGGGGGCTCGGTTTGTCCTGGCCATGTGCTGCGCTTCGGCCGTCGGCGGTCTCGGGCTGCTCTGGACGGCGAAACAACGCCAATAACGCGAGGCAGTGGAGTAGGGCCATGTCCGAATACGCAGACAGGCCCACTCAACTCCCGCGCGGCAATCCTTTGTGAATTTCATCGTGGAATGAATCCTCCGGAAAACGGAACCGAGCCAATGAGCCAGACGACAGACTCCAGCCTGATGAAACAAAGATTGAGGCGGAATCGAATCGATGCAACGGACGAGACGATTTCCGTTTCCACGATTTGCAAACGTCTCGAACCGTTGTGGCCGCTCTGTTTGCTGTTGGCAATGACTGCGGCGTGCTTCCTCAGTGGCTGCAATTCGGAACCTTCGACGGCACCCGAGATCAAGGTCACTCTGGAAGTCAGCCCGGATCCCCCGCAGACCGGGCAGGCCGACGTCGTGGTGAGACTGACCGATACCGCCAATCAACCGGTCAGCGGTGCGAAACTGAAACTGGAAGGGAATATGAATCATGCGGGCATGAAGCCCAGCTTCAGTACTCTGCAAGAAGCGGAACCCGGAACGTACGAGGGCAAACTGGATTTCACAATGGGTGGCGACTGGTTTGTGATCGTGACTGTAGAACTTCCCGACGGATCGAAAGTCGACCAAAAGGTTGACATCCCGGGGGTGAAGGCGAAGTGACAGTCCACACGGAACATATCAGCGAAGTCGTTTCAACGCCAACGGTCTCGTCGGCGCAGAGGTTCGACCTGCTGGGTGTCCCGTGCCTCGGGCGATTCCTGAAATGGCGATGGTCGCGCGTGACGCTGCAACTGCTGTTGTGCGGGATCTCGCTGATCATGATCCTGCACGCGTTCTTCGGTCCGCAACTGGCTCCCAAGAATCTGGCGACTCTGCTGACGTGGGTCCATTTTCGAGGACTGGTGGTGCTGGTCCTTCTGCTCGCGGGGAATTTTTTCTGCATGGCGTGTCCATTCATGGTGCCGAGAATGATCGCGAGGAAAATCAGATTGCCGCAGCGTCGCTGGCCCCGCTGGTTGCGCAACAAATGGCCCGCGATCGTGCTGTTCGTGGCAGTATTGTTCGTGTATGAACTGTTCGATCTGTGGGGTGATCCGTGGTGGACGGGAGCGTTGATCGTTGGGTATTTCCTGACGGCACTCGGTATCGACGCGATTTTTCAAAGAGCATCCTTCTGCAAATACGTTTGCCCTGTAGGTCAATTTAATTTCCTGTCGTCGACGATGTCGCCACTCGAAGTCACCGTTCGCGAACCTGTGATTTGCGCAACGTGCGAGACCAAAGATTGCATCCGCGGCCGGAGAGAAGTGTACGATCCCGACCGGCACAAATCCTCCGAGGCGAATTCTCTGCCGATCATTCAGCAGGGTTGCGAACTGGCGCTGTTTCAGCCGCGCAAAGTGGGCAATCTCGACTGCACGTTTTGTCTCGACTGCGTGTATGCCTGCCCTCACGATAACGTGGGAATCCTCTCCCGGCTGCCCGCCGAGTCGCTCGCCGACGATGAAGTCCGCTCCGGGATAGGACGTCTGGGAAACCGGACCGACTGGACGGCTCTCACGATCGTGTTCGTGTTCGGCGCGCTGTTGAATGCCTTCGCGATGGTCAGCCCGGTGTACGTGCTGGAAGCGACGATCGCTTCCGCAACGGGTCTCACGGTCGAGTGGCCGATTCTGATGTTTCTGTTCGCGGCCGCGTTGATCTTCGAACCGCTGATCCTCCTGGGCGCAGCTGCGTTTGCAACACGCAAGTGGACCGGCAAGTCGGACAACTTACGAACGATCGTGCATCGCTTTACGCGTTGTCTGGTGCCGTTCGGTTTCGGTGTCTGGCTGGCGCATTACGGATTTCACTTCTTCACAGGCGTGTTGACGGTCATCCCGGTCACGCAATCCGCCGCTCAATCACTGCTGGGGTGGTCTGTGTTCGGTGAACCACAATGGCAACTCGGGGGCATTCCCGAGAGATTCGTGTTCCCGATCGAGCTGGGATTTCTGGGGCTGGGCATTTGGGGTTCGCTTCTGGTCGCTTGGCGGATCTCGATCGATTTCGCTCCGCGAGCAGCGAAGGGAGCCTTTATTCCCTGGGCCTGTGTCCTGGTTGTTTTGTTTTTGTCCGCCTGCTGGATTCTGACGCAACCGATGGACATGCGCGGAACCTTTCTGGGGGGTTGAAATGTCAGCGAATCATCTGAACACAACGAAAACTGTCGAGAGGGCAATTGTGTGCTTCCTGCTGACGTTCGCGTCGCGCGAAACGATCTCCGCCCACGAAGGACCTCCTTTTCCGATTCTCGTCGATCAACCTGTTGCCGGATATCTCGTTTCAGTCTGGGCCGATCCTGATCTCGGCACCGGGACGTTTTACATCATGACTGACCCGGCCGACGATCGAGAAACTGTGCCGGAGCCAGAGGTGGAGTTATGGGTGCAACCAACGAGTCATCGGCTAGCCAAAGTAAGCTACAATGCCGAACGGGAAGCGATTCGCAACCGAATTCAGTTTGCGGTTTACCCCGAGTTCGATGCATTGGAAATGTGGACGATCGGAGTCCGAATCACCCCGCCGGGTCAAACAACCGTTGAACTGACAACTGAAGTCGAAGTGACTCCGCCCGGGTTGGGAGCGTGGGATCTTCTGATTTATCTGTTTCCGTTCCTCCTGATTGGAGGAATGTGGGCTCTCGCACTCAAACGTCGCTGGAATTCGATGAACACGAATCAAACGATGAGTCACAGTCTTACGACCAACACCGGAGGATCCGCCTGATGACCGAACACCAAACTACATCCTCGTCTCGCGGTTCCAATGCAGGTCTGGCGTTCTTTTTAATCCTGATGCTGATCGGAGGAATTGCCGTCTGGCTGATTTCGCCTGAACCTCAGAATGTTCCTGGCAACGGAAAGGTTTTGTCGGATCCCGAACTGTCGAGAGTCATCGAACAATTCTACGTGGGGGTTGCCGCGTTGGATGTCGAGGAGAATCCTCGTGCAGCGGAAATCTTTGAAAAACTGACGGAATCTCTTCCCGACGAACCTGCGGTCTGGGCTAATCTGGCCATCGCCAGATTGCGTCTCAATGCTTATGCGGATGCAGAGAAAGCCACCGATCGGGCAGCCGAACTCTCACCTTCGAATGACGACATCACGATTCTGCGAGCGCTGATCGACGAACGGATGGGAAGGATCGCCGAAGCCGCCGAGCGTCTGGGCACCGTCGCAAAACCCGATGTGATGACGTTGTATAAACAAGCGGAACTGCTGGAGCAAATTGGGAGTAACGAGGCGGAGCGGGAACAACTCGCGATTATCAACCGGATCATCGAACTCGATTCGAAGAACCTGGTCGTGCAATTTAAACGAGCGCGACTCGCCGCCCGTCTGGAAGAAAGAGCAACTCTCGGCTTCGCACTCGAAGCCATCTCATCCGAACAGGATTCCGGGAGCGATGAGATTCGTCACCGATACGAGGCTGCCCGAATTGCGGTTGAGAAAGAAGACTTCCGGACCGCTTCGACTGAAATCACGTTTCTTCAGAACCTGAATCTCGTCAACCCTCGCTACAAACAATCCCTTGAGAAAATGGGTGTCACTGGAGGATCGGTCGGCAGGCCGATCCGGAAATTCCTGACACACGACCAACCAGTGACGGTGGTTGCAGAATCGGATCTCGGATTGAGTTTTAAGATCGATGAGCAGAATCACAGAGCAGTACGGCCGGATTTGTTCCTGGCCTTTCCGTCCTCGGGAGAAAGAGACTCGACCCTCTTGTCGCTCCTCGGGGACGAATTACACGTTGGGACGTCGGCCGTACTGCGTTTGTCTGTTCCTGCAGAAAGCAGAACCCCCGGTCCGAATTCATTGAAGTTTGTGGACCTCAATTCGGATTTCCTTGAGGACGTCGTGTTTGTCGGGAAAAGCGGGTTATTCTTGTTTCTGCAAGGAGTTGATGGACAGTTTAAACGAGAACAACCATCGGAGGAACAGCGGACACTGTTCGATAAACCGGGCGAGTCGGTCTGGGCGCTCGATTACGACGCGGACGGCGATCTGGATCTGCTGATCGCGGGAATCGAGCAGCCGACACGATTGTTGCGGAACAACGGCGATATGACGTTCGCCGAACTGGAGACCTTCGCGAATCTTCCGACTCCCAGAACACTTTTATGGATGGACTACGATCGCGACGGGGACGGAGACATCGTATCTCTCGATGCCGAGGGGAAGGTGTGGTTTTCAGCGAATGAACGCGGGGGAACGTTTGCGGACCCACAACCGATACCGATCGCGAACACCGCCGTTGCGATTGCAACTGGAGACATCAATCAGGACGGCGTGTTCGACGTGGTAGTGCTCGATGAGACCGGTGTTATTACTCGCACGTCAATCGGTGAAGACGGGAAGAGTTGGGAATCCGCCGAGTTGCTGAACTGGTCCGACGCCCCCGATCTCAAATCGGCATTCGATGCGAATCGTGTCAATCTGCTCCTGGCCGATCTGGATAACAACGGGGGAATCGATCTCGTCGTTTCGGCAGATCAGTCAACGAACATCTGGTTGAACCACTTGCAAGAACCCGTTCAACGTATTGACGATTCACCGGAACTATTCGTGTCGTCAGTGGCCGATGTCAACGGGGATGGTCGACTCGATCTGGTCGGGATGAATAATGGATCGGGTGTGGTGGCGTACAATCGTGGCACGAAGGACTATCACTGGCAGACGATTCTCACCCGCGCTGCTTCGAACGCAGGCGACAGCCGTATCAACACTTTCGGTTTGGGTGGCCGGATCGAAATCAGAGCCGGGTTGCTTTTACAGGCAGCACCGATTACCTCAGCTCGCACTCACTTTGGATTGGGGGATTACTCAGAAATTGGTGTCGCCCGAATCGTGTGGCCGAATGGAACCGTCCAGGCGGAATTCGATTATTCTGCCGATCAAGTCGCGACAGCATTACAACGGTTGAATACTTCGTGTCCGTTCGTCTTCGCTCGCGGGGAGGACGGGTTTGAGTTCGTCAAGGATTTCATCTGGCGTTCGCCGTTGGGACTGAAGATCAACTCGCAGGAAACCGCCGGCGTGAGCCAGACGGAAGACCGCATTAAAATTCCGGGAGAAATGCTGTCTGCCGAGGAAGGTTACTACGAAGTTCGAATTACGGCCGATCTGTGGGAGACGCATTTTTTCGACCACGTTTCTCTGCTCGCGGTGGATCATCCGGCCTCGACGGAGATTTATCTTGACGAACGATTCATGCCCTCCAATGCACCCGATTTGTCGGTGAAGGTGACCGATCCGCCTCGGCCAGTCCTCCGACCACGCAACGAATCGGGAAAGCCCCTCGACGAACCGCTTCGAGAGATCGACGGGGATTACGTGGATGATTTTCCACTCGGTAAGTTCCAGGGAGTCGTACCGGAGCATTGGGTGGAATTCCACCTCGACGAGAATATTCCGCACGACGGAACAGCCGTGCTCGTCGGTCACGGCTGGATCTTTCCGACCAACAGTTCGCTCAATGTTTCGATGTCTCAGGGGGATTTTCCCCGTCCGTACGGTTTGCTCCTCGACGTCCGGGATCCAAACGGCGAGTGGCGGCAAGTCTCCGACGATCTGGGATTTCCGGCGGGAAAGAACAAAGACGTGCTGCTCCCCTTGCCGGAATCGGAACTGGCGAAAGGGTTGAGGCATTTCCGGTTGCGAACGAATCTCGAAGTCTACTGGGACGCTCTGGGATGGACTGTCATACGACCCTCTTCACAGGTGTCGGAGCATCCGCTGAACACAATCGTAAGCACGCTGCGCCATCGCGGGTTCTCGGAAATGACTCCCCCCGACCGTCGCCGGCCCGATTTGCCGATCTATCAACGCATCGCATCGATGAAACAGAAGTGGCTGGACCTCGAAGGTTATTACACGCGCTTCGGTGACGTGAGCGAGTTACTGCAGCAGATCGACGATCGATACGTGATCATGAACGCGGGAGACGAACTGGTTTTCAGATTCGAAGCGATCGACCCGCCTCGGGAAGGCTGGAAACGCGACTTCGTACTGATCGGCGACGGCTGGGTCAAAGACGGAGATTTCAATACGACGTTTTCACGGACGGTGCACCCCTTGCCGAGTCACGTGCTGGGGGAACCGGCGCAGAACTACGAATCGCTGTTTGACGATCCCGTCTACCAGAAGCATTCAGGAGACTGGCAAACATTTCATACACGATTCATCACGCCTCAACATTTTCAACGCGGTTTATGGCCCCCTTCGTCCGTGCGGAGTAATCAGGAAGGTCGAGAATGAGTAAACAGCACAAACAACTGACGCTGGGAATCTTGTTCCTCGCGATGCTGTTCGGTCCAATCTTGTATCTGCGCCTGACCGGATCCGACCGGATGGGTGTGGCAAAACCGGTGCTGGCCGAACAGAGTGAACTGTTGAAACGCTACGGTTTCTGGCTCGAAGAAGCATCTGCCGATGCGAAACTCATTTTCCAGCACACACCTCCAAAGATCGATTCGAAGCTCGCGCATATCGAACCGCAGATCGCGTCGATGGGAGCTTCGGTGTCGGTGGTCGATTTCGACGGAGACGGCTGGGCCGACATCTACGTCACCAACAGCGCTCCCGGAAGCAAAAATTCGCTGTTTCGCAATCAGCAGGATGGAACCTTTCGCGACGTGGCGGAAGAGCTCGGCGTTGCGGACGTCAATCAACCGGGGACCGGAGCCTGCATGGGAGCGGTCTGGGCTGACTACGATAACGACGGTGACCCAGACTTATTCGTCTATAAGTGGGGGCGTCCCGAACTGTTTCGGAACGAGTCGGGTTTGTCGTTCACGAACGTCACCGATTCGGTCGGTCTACCCGAGTGGACGAATGCCGGCTCGGCGACGTGGTTCGATTTGGACCGCGACGGCTGGATCGATCTGTTGATCGCGGGTTACTGGCCCGAAAGCACGCGACTCGAAACACTTGCCAATACGAAGATCATGCCGGAGAGTTTCGAATACGCGAACAACGGAGGTCGGAAATGGCTGCTCCGTAACACGGGTGATGGAAAGTTCGAGGACGTGACGCAAGCGATGGGAATCGGAAGTACGCGGTGGACGCTCGCCGTCGTGGCGGCCGATTTCAACGGAGACGCCGAACCCGATCTCTTCTTCGCCAACGATTACGGCATCTCCGAACTCTACCTGAACGAAGTACGAGACGGGGTGAGAAAATTCCGAGAAGTGAGCAAGGAGTGCGGCATCGGCAAGGCTCCCAAGAGCGGTATGAACGCGGCGGTCGGCGATGTGCTCAATCGCGGCTCGCTGGCGATTTACGAATCCAACATCTCCGAGGAAGGTGTTCTGATCCAGGGGAACAACCTCTGGTTTCCGATGGAAACGGAAACTCTTCAATTTCAAAATATGGCGTCAGTGATGGGCGTCGAACTCGGAGGTTGGAGCTTCGGAGCGCAATTCGCGGACTTGAACAACGACGGATTCCTCGATCTGTATGTCACAAACGGGTACGTCTCGGGCGATCCGGGTACGACCTACTGGTACGACTTCTCCGAGATCACGGGCGGACACACCCAGATTATTTCCGATGCGAAAAACTGGCCGTCGATGGAGGGCCGCAGTCTGGCCGGTTATCAGCAGAAACGCATCTGGATCAATAACGGGTCGGGGAATTTCGTCGAAGTCGCTCAGTCAGTGGGAGCGAAAGATACCTACGACGGACGCGCCGTGGCAGTGGCCGATTTTCAAAACCGCGGAGCGCTGGACGTGGTGGTCGCCAATCAGCGCGGTCCACTGCTGCTGTATCGCAACCACCCGGCGCCGGGACGGCAGTGGATTGAATTCGAACTCGAGGGAACAACCAGCAACCGCGACGCCTATGGAGCACAGGTGCGATTGCACTGGAACGATCAGCAGCAACTGCAGGAACTGGTTTCCGCCAGCGGATATTCCGCACAGAATCAGCGACGACTGCATTTCGGATTAGGATCGCATAAGGTGGTAGACAAAGTTGTCATTCGCTGGCCTTCGGGGCGAGAGCAGACGATCGAGTCACCTCAAATCGACACATTGCATCAGATCCGGGAGGAATTGTGAGTACCACCGCAGATAATCCCCAGACTCCTACAGTCACTGTGCCCGAGACGACTGCGCAGTCGGAACCGGGGCAAGATCCCCGGCCTCTGGCGGAAGCCGAGCCAGAATCGAAGTTGAAATGGTTCTTCAGTTTCAAAAACCGGTATCTCGCCCCGCTGTTGATTACATCGATCCTGCTCACCGGACAGTTGACGTTCGGGATGCTCGAAAGTTGGACTCGCACGCTTCTCGCCATCGCGACGGCAATGGGGATGGAATTGATCCTCGGCCGAATCATGACCGGGAAGTGGCCACATCTCGCCAGTTCGTACATCTCCGGCATCAGTGTCGGAATTCTGATTCGCTCGCCGTTTTTGTGGCCGTACGCGCTTTGCGCTGCTCTCTCGATCATGTCCAAATACGTCCTGCGGTGGAAGAATCAGCATCTGTGGAATCCGTCGAACTTCGGCGTCAGCGCGATGCTGTTTTTGTACCCCCTGGCGGTGGCTTCTTTGAGCATACAATGGGGTAATACGATCTGGCCGATGCTGGTGATCTGGACCCTCGGCTCGATCATCATCATGAGATTGAAACGGTTTCATATCTGTCTGTCGTACGTCGCGGGATTTCTGGCGTTCTCGGTTGTCCGCTGTCTGATTACGGGGAATCCCTGGCTGTCGAGCGTCGCTCCTTTGACCGGACCGATGTATCAACTGTTCGTCTTCTTCATGATCACCGATCCGAAGACGACCGTGAAGAGTAAACGAGGTCAGTGCATTGTGGCAGTGATGGTGGCCTTCGCGGAAATGCTCTTCCGGCTGGGTGAAGTGATCCACGCTCCTTATTTCGCGCTGTTTGTCGTCGGTCCGATCGCATTATTGATCGAGATGAAACTCAATAACCGGAAGAGTCAGGAAACTGGCGACAATAACTTCTCCGAATCCGAACCAGTGAAGCAACAATCAACCCCGGTCGGATCTCACGAGGTATAAGCTCGAATAGGGTGTACGAAGTCTCCACGAGTCTTCCTGCTCGAAATTACCCGACCGTTACATTCGGAATTGGGCTGACATGATTTTCAAGCCATTGACTGCGATTGGCTGATGATTTTTCCGGCTCGAAGCCGATGTCTGTTTCGAGGGTCGAGTCAATTATCGAACAAAGCGTCTTTGACCGCAGAGGTTGATCGCGAACGGACTCGGCTACGACCATTTTGGACTGTCAATGCTCGAAGACTCTCCAGTTGACAGGCTGAAACTCGCACCTGTCTGCGATTTTCAGACGACAACTATTTCAGAGACGTCGTGTGTTCAACCAAGTCTGACTTCTTCGCTGCATTTGCCTTTCGCTCGTCAGAGGCCTTTCACATCACAGCTCACGGACGAAACGTGAAAGGAACGATTGTGAACCCGCGCATTCTCGTCTTGGCAATATTTTTGATTGTTTCGTTCTCTCACGCTGCTTACACAGCGGCGGACTGGAGAGCAGAAGTCGACAACATTTTTGCACCGTCGCCTGCTCCCCCCGGTTCGTGGAAAGGTGTCTTCTACGACAACAATTTCGGCAGTAAAAACGATCCCGAACACATTCCGGTCTTCGCGGAATCGCTCAAAGACATGCCGATCGATCAATTCGACTCGATGGATTTATTCGAGGAATCGTCGATTTCCACCGGAGGCGAATTACGTTTCCGATATATGGATGAACGCAACCGGCTCCGCGGTCCCGCGGGAAGAAGCACCTACGATCTGTGGCGTTGGAGACACTATCTCGATTACAAATCGGGCGATACATTTCGTGTGTATTCTGAAATAATTGACGCCTCGATCTTCGAAAATGAGTTGCCGGCAACGGGGATCGATCTGAATCGCTGGAATATCCAACAGTCGTTCGTCGATGTGAAAATCTTCGAGTTCGATAACCGCCCCGTCTATTTTCGTGCCGGTCGTCAGGAGTTGTTGTATGGTTCCCAACACCTGATCTCTCCGCTGGACTGGGGCAACACACGAAGAAATTTCGAAGGCTTCAAACTGTTTTCTCGGGGCGATCAGTGGGATCTCGATGCGTTCGCCACTCGACCCGTCAACACGGCGACCGGACGCCCGCTTGCGATGTTCGACAACGAACGCGACAAGGCCGATTCGACGCGCTGGTTCAGCGGTGTCTATGCGGTCTATAAGGGATTGCCGCAGCAGGTCGTCGATCTTTACTGGCTCTATCTCTATACGGATCCCGGATTCGACAACCCGGCGCGAGCGGACGGCGATCGCCACACGATCGGCACGCGCTGGCAGGGAACTCGCGCGGCTGCCGGATCGAGTGGGCCGCTGGCTCAGAGCTGGAAAGCCGAAGTCGAAGGTGCCTATCAGTTCGGACAGGACAATGGTCTGGATGTAAGCGCGGGATTCTTCACCAGCACGCTGTCGGTTACGCTGCCCAACGTCGCCTGGACGCCGGAACTGACTGCGGTTTATTACTGGGGTTCCGGGGATCACAACGCTGCTGACGGAAAGAATCAAACGTTCGATACCTTGTTTCCCCTGGCGCATGCTTACTGGGGATTCATCGACAATCTCGGTGGACAGAACTTGAACGACCTGTGCATCCAGGCAGCCGTCAAGCCGACGAAACAGCTCAGTTTCCTCGCCGCGATGCACTGGTTCGACCTCGATACCAATAACGACTTTCTCTACACGGCTCCGGGAGGTCAAGCGGGCGCCATCGGATCGGGTACGGAGATCGGCGAGGAACTCGATCTGGTCGCGAACTACTCGTTCAATCCCAATCTGTCTCTCCAGGCAGGCTACTTCTGGTTCTGGTACGGGAACTACGTGAATAATTCTTTACCTCGCCCCGATGCAGAACAGTTTTACCTCCAGTCGATTTTCCGGTATTGAACCTGTCGAAGTCCACACCTGGCTGAAACAAGCGCCCGCCGTGAATCGAAATGTACGAACACCAGAAAGTACAGGTTCACGACGCCTTTGGTCGTCACACTCTTAACGCTGAAGAAGTCGCAGCCCCATAACGTCTTCGCATGAGATTTCGCGAACTGGGCCCAGGATCGCTGGCTCCGCTTCGGGTTCGGTTCAAGCCCCATCGCGTGCCTTCAACAGAGGTGGTACCGAAATTCAGAGCAGGTCAGAGCGAAGGGCGGTGGCTATCTCTGATAAATCGGCAGTAATTGATACGCGGGTGTGAGTGACAGCACCGCGAAGGAAGTTGAGTAGACCGAGCCGAACTGGAGTTCGGTGCCGTTGCCGGGCGGCCAGGCTCCTTGTGTTGATTGTTCCGCCAGCAGCACCGAGGCAATTTGCGGAAAGATCTGATTCCAGGAATCTCCGCCGACCTGAGCCATGGCTTGAGAACTGTAATAGGTCGAGAGATAGAAGTATCCCGTCTCCCAGGGACGCGGATAATCGCGCGTGCGGAACCACTGGACCCCCGACTCGATTCCCGGATGCTCGTGACGACCGCCGAGAATCAACGTCAGCATGGCGGAGGCGGTGTTGGCGTGGGTTGGTTTGGGGGGATCGTTCGGTTGGGACAAGCGGGGGCGATAGAGAAACACTCCTTTGTCGAGATCTTCCGGCGTTCCGTCGTCGGCGTAACAGCGTTCGACAAAGTCGAGCCCTTCGTCGAAGTACTGTTTCGGAACATTGAACTCGGCATTCCGGGCGGAGCGCAAAAACATCAACGCCCAGCCGGTGACCGACATGTCGGACGAGGCGTTCGGGCTTTCCGGGTAACCGTACCTCCATCCGCCGATGTCGGACTCCACCGATTTTTGACGCGTTTGCACTTCGCGGTGAAAGATCAGCGCGCGAGTGAGGGCTTCTTCGATCTGTTTCGAACGCTCGCCGGACGTCATGCCGTACACCTCTCCCAGCATGAAACCGGCAATGGCGTGATTGTACGTCAGAGTTTGCGCCGGTCTCAGATGCTGCGCGGGAGGAGCGACCGGCAGCAGGGAGAAATATCCTCGGCGATGCTGGGTCGCGAGTACGAAATCGATCGCCCGGGAAATCTTCGCTCCATACGGTCCCTGATCGGGAAGATGCCCGCGGGAGAGAAACGCCATGACCGCCAGAGAGGTGATGGCGGGTTGTGCGGATTCCAATCCGGGGAAACGACCATCCTCGGCCTGTTGTGAGGCCAACCAGCTTAAGCCTCGATCGACCGATTTTTCGATCCGCGACCACTCGCCCGGCGGCAAGGCCGAACTCAGGTTCGAGGATTTGGCGATCACGCTCTCGTTCGATTCCTCCTGAGCATCGGCTCGACCGTTTGTCAGCGCGAGACAAATCAAGGCACCGATTGACGCCACAAACCCGGGAAGGTTGAAGGGAGCCTGACGGACTGTTTGATCGGACGAGAGATTTCTATTCATTTTCATTGTGAATTCGGGGAAGTGGAATTCTCAGCGGAAGGAACCGGCGTTGCCGGCTCAGGAGTTCCGTCGATGAGCCGGCGGACCTGATCCTGATATTGTTCGATCGATTTGCGGTATTCCTCGGGAGGTGTTCGGCCGCGAATCTGCCAGAGACCCTCGTTCAGGGTCGAGAGGATTTTGTTCCACTGCTGGTCGGGGATCGGTTTCCCCAGGGCGAGTGCTTTAAACGTTGCCTCGGCCTCATCCGACTCAACGATTCGCCGCCACAGGTCGTTCGATGAAGTTTCATCGCGCGATTGCTTCAGAAACTGTCGCATGTTCTCGGCAATCTGTTCAAGTTTCTTTCGCTCCGCCGCGCTGATATCCGGCTTTTTCATCTCGGTTTCGAGTTTCTCCATCGAGAGACGGATCATTTCTTCGAGGTCCTTGAGGTCGGCGACCGTCTCGGGAGGGACGTCCTCGGAATCCTCGGTTTTCTCTCCGGCGGTTTGCACCGGCGGCTTTTCTTTCTCCATTGTTTCTTTCATTCGCTGCCTGGCGGCTTGCAGCGATTCGCTCAGCATGTCTCCGCCAGTTTGTTGCCATTGCATGGTGTCGGCCAAAACTCGCAGGTTCCTGGGACGATTGGGAATTCCCAACTGTGCCTCGATGTTTGGCTCCCGCTCCAACTGTTCGAGGAAACGGTCGAGCGTCGGGTCTTGCAGTTGATCGATCGTGGGATCGTCCACGTCGTACTCATCCAGCGCGAGGACGACCGCCCGGCGAATTTTTTCGAACAGGTCTTCGGCGTTGCGGAATCCTTCGAGTGTTTTATATTGCTGACGTTCGGCATCGGTCAGATCGCCGGCGGTCAGGGAGTAACCGGCCGCGGCCTGATTCAACGTGATGCCTTCCATCACGCGGTGCAATTCGTAGATGAGTTCTCTGATTTCTCCAGGCAGCGTGGCGTCTTCGTCTGCCCGCTGGAACTGTCCTTCGAGATCGGATTCCATCGAGAGCAGACTGACGCGCAACAATTCGGTCGCGATTCCGAGGCGGCGCTGGTCTCTTTCGGCCAGTAACGGATATTGCTCCCCACGAGCGTGCAGCAGAGCCTGATTCCAATCGTTCGCCTTGTCGGAAACCGCCTGCAACTCCACCAATCGCCCCGAAGCGTATTCCGCGATCTCTTCGATTCCTTCATTTTCGAAACTCAATCGGTCGAGCGCCTGTTCGGTTTGGCGCAGACGCATCAGAAGTTGAGCCGTCAACTGCGCGATTTTCGAGAGACTCGGCTGATCGGATCCGCCGAACAGGTTCCGCGATTCGAACGAAATTTCACGGGCGATCTGGTCGGCATCCCGGATGAACCGAACGGCCGCGGATGCTGTTCCTCGATTGGGATCGAGAGAGAGCGGAAGCTGTTTTTCCATCTGTTCGGAGAATTCGGAAGCGTCACTCGCCAACTGATCGGCGGTTTGCAGGCGCATCTCGACGATCAGCGTCCACAAATCTTTGCGTTGCGTTTCGTCGACGGCCAGCCAGCCGCTCAGTTCGGTCGCCAGATCTTCCTGCCGTTCGAAGAGATCGCTCAACTGTTCGAGCAGAGTGTCGCGGCGGCGTTTGATCAGATCGAGATAACGGGATGCGAGCCGAGGATCTTCCGCCAGCATCCGAGCGAGTTCCGCCATCATTTCACGCCTGAGCGTGAGAACTTCGGCGTAGCGGTCGAGATACTCCTGATCGACCTCGATCACGGCCATTTTTCGATCGAGAGGATGTTTGTTCTGTCGGGCTTCGCGCATCAGTTTGTGCGCGCGATCGACATACACTTCGTACATTTTCACGGCTTCTTCGATGGACTCTTTCAGATTTCCTTCCCGCACGATGTCGTCGTACTGCTTGAGCAGAGCCGCCAGCAGTTCGCGCGCTCGTTCGATGTGGTGCAGGCTCTTGGTGACGTTGCTGTCGGCACCGACGGGAGACTGTGTGGCGGAAAAAACCCGATCGCGGGCGGGGGTGACGTGGAACCTTCCGATCTCGACCATCTGAAGTCCCACGAACGCAAACTGTCTCTCCTTGGTGTCATTTCGTAACTCGGCAATCAATTCTTCAGCGCGTTCGAGTTCGGTGTCGAGCCGTTGAAACTGGATTTCCCGGTCGGCGTCGGGGATTTCCCGTTTGATCACCTGCTGCAAGCCCGCTTCGACGACGGCGAGTTGTTCATCGAGCGCCACGATTCGCTCTCGGATGTCCGATTTTTTTGCGGCGCTACTGGCCTGTTTTGTGACGGCGGCGAGTCGTTGAGTAATTTTTAATTTTTGGCGATTCGATTCCACGTTCTGGCCGAGTTGGGAATTCTGCGGCTGAAATGCCAGCATCTGCTCCAACGGAGGAATTTCTCCCGCCGGGTTCTGCATTTTCTGTGGAGATCGCTGAGTGGAATCAGAGGGATTCGAGGGCTGCTGACTGGAGGATTCCGCAACCGATTTTTCGTTGTTCTCCGATGATTCTCCAGCGTTTTCTTGTTCCGAATCCGCCAGGGTTGCGGGAGTCTTCTCTTTTTCGGCGGACTCCTTCCCGGGTGCTTCTGTTGCTGCGAGAGTTGGTTTTTCCTGGGTGTCGTCAGAGGGCTTCGGTTCACCGGCGGGAGAGTCAGTTGCTGATGTTGCGGGGTCGGTCGGGTCGGTCGGTTCTCGATCCTTGGATGCGATCGTTGTTCCCGGTTTATTTGCGGGGTCTTTGGTCTCCGAAGGTTTCTTTTCCGACGATGCGGCGACATCCGCAGGTGTGTCACTCGTTGGATCACCTGCTTTGGAGGCGGGTGGATTGGAGTTGTCGTCCGTTGCGGCGGGAGATTTCGTTTCCGGTTGATCCCCGCTCGAGGGGGAAGTTTTCTCAGAGTCACTCGCGGGGTGATCCGAGGGATCCGTTTTAGCGACGAGCGGCTTTTCTTCGGTTGAGTCGTCGGGTTCTCCAGCTTTGGGTTCGTCTGACTTATCGTTTGCGGCGGCGATCATCTCCTGTTGATCGTTCGCCGTTTTCGCAGGGTCCTCGGTGGAATCGTTCGCTGCGGGTGAAGAGTCGTTCTGCGCCGTCTCGCCGTGTTCTTGATTTTCCCCTGAGGGATTCTGCATCTTTGCGAGCGAAGCAATCTGCTCTCTTTCTTCCGATGTGAGGGATCGATTGTCGGTGACTCGGACGGCCACGCTGATTTGCTGTCCGGGTTTCAGCCCGAGTTCTTTCAGGTCGAGCTTCGTTTCGGCCATCACGTGTTTTTGACGGGCCTGTTCTTTGAGGTCGATCGGGCGAACTTCGAGGATTTCCGGTTCTTTGCCTTCCTCGCGCGTCGACTCGTCGTAGATGACCAGTTCGGCAGTCTCGATTCCATGATCGTCGTGCGCTTCGAATTTGACGTCGATCACGTCGTCATCGGCCACAGCCCTCTCGTCGTTGGGCGAGAGGAGCCGAGCGATGGGAGCCATGTCGGGAATCACCTCAATCCGACAGAGGTGTTGATGCTCGTTGGTTAGCTTGTGGGGACTGTACAGCGTTGGAGCGATGGAAAGATTATGGAGCAATGCCAGTTCAAACAGGTACGTTCCGTCTCGACTCGGCTGAAGCGTCATCTTTTCTTCGGACTCAGCTCCGTCCAGAGGCAGATACGTCAGCGTCAGTTCGAATCGGGCGAGCGGGGCGTTCGGTTTTATCAACAGTTCGAGGCGGCTTCCTTGAGCCACTTTGACACGGGATGGAATCCAGGTCTTTTCGTAAATCGAGCGTTCGAGATAGGCCGGCGGAATGACCCGGAAGCTGATCTCGTCGAGCGCCGGGTAATCGATTGCCGTCACGCGATTCCACTCGGTGCGTCCGTCCCCCGCGGCGATCTGATAGCGGAAGGATTCGTCGACGCGCATCGAATGCAGGAACTGCTGCGGCGAATCGGGATCCATGTCGAGGGGAAAGACTTCTTTGAGTCCGGATTCATACTGGACCGTCAGATGGGCCTCATCGCGGGGTAACCCTGCGAGCTTCGCGCCCAGTGCGACCGTATCGCCGCGCGGAGTTGTCAGGTCTCCGCTGACGCTGGCCAACTGCGTTGCAGAAATGTTCGCCAGGGGTTGCCAGAAACGCTGCAACAGGATGGATGTTTGTGCCCAGTTGAGCGACAGAAACGCCGCGCAAAGCAATGCGCATCCTGCCAGAGATGCGAGGGCTTTTTGCGGAGAGACAAGCCGGGCCACCGTTCGGGCTTCGACGAGTTCCCCCATGACGACCGCTTCGCTGGTGACATGCTGCAACATGGCCTGCGCGGTGGGGTCGTATTTGTGACGATCGCCGAAGGAATAAGTCATCACGGTCGTCCAGCGTTCTTCCAACAGCGGAGTCTGCTCGTCAACTCGACGGGCCGCCGTCGTCCGGCCGAAGGCCTCAGTCAACGGCCGATAGGCCGCGAGCAGACAAACAGTGGCGGCAGCGAGTAACGACGAGACCGTCAAGCTGACTCTTGCGGCAGGGTCGAACAGCATCAGGCTCCAGTCGACGATCATGCAGACGATCATCGCCAGAATCAGAACCGACAGGCCGATCGCCAGCGCGCGGATCACCGTACGCCGCACGAGGCGCGATTGAATCGCGCGCAGTTTATGTTCAATCGACGAGGGAATTGATTTCGTTTGACCGTTGGTTACTGTCGCCATGATTAAATCCCTGTTTGTAAAAGGGAAGTGTGATTGATACCGATCATGAGAGTCCCTTCCATTTGCGAACGATCCATTCGAATTGCAGACATCCAAAAACGATCCACAGATATTTCCATTCGAGCCACAAGGGACGCCGTTCGATCATTTCCGTCACGATCGGATCG
>DATKCB010000446.1:0-4397 GCA_035513495.1 Planctomycetaceae bacterium
GGACGCGATTCTCGAACTCCAGAAGAAACTTCGCGAAGACGAACTGATGCGGACCAAAACCGTCGGTGCGAAAAATCTCAAAGAAGGACAAGAGTTTCTCGCCAAAAACAAAAAACGCGAAGGAGTGATCACCACCGAAAGTGGATTGCAGTACGAAGTCCTCAAAAAAGGCAAGGACGGCAAAAAGCCGACCGAAGATGACACCGTCAAAACTCACTATCACGGGACCCTGATCGACGGAACCGTCTTCGATAGTTCGGAAGAGCGCGGAGAGCCGATCTCATTCCCGGTCAGTGGCGTGATCGCGGGCTGGACCGAAGCACTGCAACTGATGAACGTGGGGGACAGATTCAAATTGTACGTGCCGTCCGATCTGGCCTACAAAGATGGAGGTGCCGGTGCCAAAATCGGTCCTAATACCACGTTGATCTTCGAGGTCGAACTGCTCGGGATCAATGTCGAAGAATAATTGCCTCGTTCGAATTCATTTAATCAGGGGATGGAATTATCCATCCCCTGATTTTTTTGAAATTGCTGAATCGATCATTCCGGGACGTTGGCAGCCTCTTGCGTTTTTCGTTCCGCGAGCATGTTCACGATTGTCGATTCGATCTCGGCCACGGGGACCATCGTCGGTTCGGGGTCGGTGCGCCATTTGACTTCCATGTTTCCTTCGGCCAGTCCCCGGCCTCCGATCACGACGCGGAGCGGGAAGCCGATCAGGTCGGCGTCTTTGAATTTGACGCCCGGCCGGGCGGGTCGGTCGTCGATCAGGACATCCACCCCCTGGGCCTGCAGATTCGCGTAGAGCGTTTCGGCTGCCGACATCACTTCGTCGTCGTCGACTTTGAGCGGAATGATCACCAATTCGAACGGTGCGACGGCGAGCGGCCAGAGCAATCCGTCGTCGTCGTGTTTCGTCTCGGCGAGTCCGGCGATGATCCGGTTGATTCCGATTCCGTAGCAGCCCATCACGATCGGGTGCTGCTTTTCATCTTTGTCCAGAAACATCGCGTCGAGCGAGACGGAATATTTCGTTCCGAGTTTGAAGACGTGTCCGACTTCGATCCCGTGAACGAGTTCGAGCGTTCCGTCACAGCGGGGACAGGGATCACCCTCGCCCGCATCGCGGAGATCGTAGGTTTCTGTCAATTCGAAATCGCGTCCGACAACGACGCCGATCAGATGCATGTCCGCTTCATTCGCTCCGGTGACGGCACTTTCGATCAGCGGGATATCGTGATCCGCAATGACCGGACAGGAAATCCCGACCGGACCGGCGAAGCCGACGGGCGCGCCGGTCACTTTTTCGATGGTCTTCTCGTCGGCGAGAGCGAGTGTCGACGCACCCAGCGCGCGTCGGATTTTTCCTTCGTTCGCTTCGTGGTCTCCACGCACGAAAACAGCGACCGGTTTCTCGTCGGCGAGATAGATCAGCGTTTTGATCATCTGAGCCGCCTCGCAACCGAGCATTTTCGTGACCTGCTCGATGCTCCCAGCTTTGGGGGTTGCGACCTTCTTTAACTCGGGACCTGTTTTGGAGCCGGACAGCGAAGGTGTCTTGCGGCCTGTATCCGCCCGTTCGAGATTTGCCGCGTAGTTGCATTTCGGACAGCGCACGATTTCGTCTTCGCCGTTATTCGCGGGAATCATGAACTCATGCGAGGCGTCTCCGCCGATCGGTCCGCTTTCGGCTTCGACGGGGAGATATTCCAGTCCGCAGCGGGCGAAGATGCGGCAGTAGGCGTCGTACATCGCCTGATACGAGGCATCGAGCTGTTCGAGATTCGTCCCGAAACTGTAGGCGTCCTTCATCTGAAATTCGCTGGTCCGCAACACGCCGAAGCGGGGCCGCTCTTCGTTGCGGAACTTCGTTTGAATCTGATACAGCGTGATCGGAAGCTGACGGTAGCTGCCAATGGTACGGGAGATCAGATCGGTGATGACCTCTTCATGCGTGGGGCCGAGTGCGAGATGAGCCTCGGAATTCCCGCGGCGGACCTTGAAGTTGATCAGCACGTTCCCGAACGCTTCGCGGCGGCCGGTCCGTTCGAACAGTTCCATCGGCTGCAGAGCCGGCATGTGCAGTTCGACGGCACCGGCCCGGTTCATTTCTTCTCGGACGATCGCTTCGGCCTTGCGGACCGCCTTCCAGCCGAGCGGGAGATACGTATAGGCTCCAGCCATCAATTGACGGATCAGCCCGGCCCGGATCATCAATTGATGGCTGGGAACCTCCGCGTCAGCGGGAGTTTCTTTCATGGTGGGAATCAGCGATTGCGTCCAACGCACGGGTGGGGCCTTCGAAAGGGAAAGGAGTTTAAGGTGGAAGCTTCCAAGTTGGTAATTCTTCAGCCGAATGGCGGGATGCAACGTAGGACGGGCTTGTAGCCCGTCCGGAACGGTCGAGAGTGATCTCGGACGGGCTGGAAGACCGTCCTACGTCACTCGGCTGAAGTATTACCAATGTTGAAGGAAGTGCGACTCGGGCGGCATTCTATCAGATGAATCAGAACTGGCAAAACCACTCGGTCACTCCGATTCGAGCGAGTAACTTGTGACCGACCGTGTCGTTCTCTAGAATCCGGAGAGTTCCTCTTTTCACCTTAAACTCTTCCACCTTCCACTTTTCGTCGGCATTTCGAATGAGCGATTCTCAGGTCCGCACGCGTGTTTATCTCAAGGAAATCAAGGATGGAGACAGCGTCGAGGACGTG
This sequence comes from Planctomycetaceae bacterium, assembly GCA_035513495.1. Classification (GTDB taxonomy): domain Bacteria; phylum Planctomycetota; class Planctomycetia; order Planctomycetales; family Planctomycetaceae; genus DATKCB01. Next base: position 2,718 of record DATKCB010000446.1, read on the forward strand.
TTTCTGCTCGCCGAGAAGCAGTTGCGGGCCAATCGCAACGCCGATTTGTATCTGCTCGCGACGCTCCGCGATAAATCGGGCGTGATGAGCGGATTGATGTGGAACGTCGTCGAAGACGAGATGAATCACATCAATACCGGCGATTTCGTCCGCATTCGCGGCAAGGTGCAGTTGTACCAGGGATCGCTGCAGATGATTTTGACCCGGATCGAAAAGGTCTCGGAAGAGAGCGTCGATCAGAGCGATTTTCTGCTCACGTCGTCGGTCGAGACCGAAAAACTGATGCAGGACGTCCGCGAGAAACTGCTGGGGATCGCCCATCCGGGACTGCGGGCTGTCATGGAGAGTTTTCTGGTCGATCAGACGCTGATGGACCAGTTTGCCCAGACTCCGGCGGGGATCAAGGCGCACCATGCCTATCAGGGAGGATTGCTCGAACACGTGGCCAACATGATGGAAGCCTCGTCCCGAATCGCCGATCTTTATGCGGGGCTCGATCTGGATCTGCTGCTGGCGGGATGTTTTCTGCACGACTTGGGGAAGGTTCGGGAACTGTCGGCGGAAGCGTCGCTCAGTTACACCGACGAAGGGCAACTGCTCGGCCATATGGCGATCGGGATCGAGATGCTCAACGAAAAAATTGCCGAAGCGGAGCGGCTTTCGGGCGAACCTCTCGATCCCGATGTGGGTCTGAGGCTCAAACACATGATTATCAGTCACCATGGAAGTTACGAATTCGGCAGCGCGCGCTTGCCGATGACGCTCGAAGCGATGGCTCTGCATTATATCGATAACCTCGATGCCAAAATGCATGAATTCTCCCGCACCATCGAAGACGACCCCGACGGCTCGTCCCGCTGGACCCCCTTCATCCCCCGGCTCGATCGCAAGCTGTACAAGGGCGAATGAGCGAAAAGAGTGGAAAGTGGAAGGTTGAAAGTGGAAGGTTCGACAGGAGCGAGTGCTTGAGCCTCTCGTGCCGTGATGACGGGCGAGGTTCGCGCGACGTTCCCCCCCCACGGCTTGCGCCGTTGGGCTGTAATGCAATGACGTCAATGCGATAACATCGAAGCCCAATCGCGCCAGCGCTGGGGGGAGCGCGGATTGGGCGAGGATTCACCCTTACGCGACGCACCTCCTCCCGCGTTCGGCGGGTCAACGCGGGAGGGCGGGCAATGCGTGAGAACATGGGATCGTCGCGCGACGTTCCCACCACGGCTTGCGCCGTTGGGCTTTGATGACTGCCAATCCGACCGCGATTGTGGCACAATCTACAAAACTATTCAGAAAGAAAAATATGTCGATCGAACAAAACGTGCTCTCCCTGATTTCGGGGAAGAGTTACAAACCGCTCAAATTTCGCGAACTGGCCGACGCGCTGGGCTCGAGCAAAGACGAGCGGACCGAACTCAAAACTGTCCTCGCGAATTTGATCGCGGGGGGCAAACTATCTCAACACACGAATGGAGCGTATTCCGCCGCGACCGGGCCCGGTCTGATCGCGGGAGTCGTCAAACGGCTCGGCAGCGGATCGGGTGTCTTTCGGCCGCACGACGCCGCACCGGGAACCAAAGAAGCCGAACTCCGGATCGACCGGCCCGACATGCTCGACGCCGCCAGCGGTGATGAAGTTCTCGTCCGGCTGCGCAAGAAACGCGGACCGCAGGGAATCCGACTCGG